>QWOO01000007.1 GCA_003669615.1 Planctomycetota bacterium | reverse complement strand
GCCAGCTTCAGAACTTCGCGAAGCAACTCGGCCGCTTGCGCGTACTGATGGCGATTCATACGTTCGCCGATCAGCGATTCCAGAGCCTGCCTCTTTTCGCTGCCATCCCGTGCAATCACGGCTTTGAAAATCGTGACATGATTGAATTCCTCCGGCAACGCAAATCGTTTGACGCCAGTTGTCAGTTTGGCAATCGTTTCAGAATCCGGCAGTTCATGAGCTTTCCATGTCGTGGCGTCCTGCGGCTTTGCTGTGTCCGCATCTTCCTCCTTCGCCGTGATCTGAATCACTGGAGGCCCGCCCACGGCAGAGGCTCCCACGCCAAACTGCGACTGCAGAAAGCCGGCCCAGTCGAGATCGATCTGGCTGCGTCGGTCTTCAAGATGCTTCACGACCTGAGCCATCGCCCATCGCCAGCGTTCGCCGTCAGACTTTGCCGTTTCCCAGGATTCGGGCATGTGATGGAAGACAGGATTTCCGTCTTTATCGACCGGCGCTCCCTTGCTGGTGTTTCCGGGAGGCCAGATACCACGACCCATGCCGCGTCCACCGCGGCCATAGTACGGCATTCCTCCGTCGGAGATTTCAAAATCCGGCAGAGTCGCGAGATCCGTCAGATCCTGAAGCTTCCAGGCTTCACCATGACGCGGACTGCTGATCTGATTAGAAATGGTCTGCCACAGATCGGCTCGTTCAACCGCCGTGGCGTTGTCATCTTTCTCTGCCAGTGCGATGGCCTGCAGCACCAGTTGCAACGACCGAACTCGATCCCGTGCCGCCACGCTGGCCCACTGGCCGCCGCCGCGATGTCCACCACGTTCAAACTTGCCAGCGATGACAAAGCCGCCCGATTCAATTTCACCCGCATAGGCAGCGGCGGCACGAGCCAGCAGACGGAAGTCGGTTTTGTGGGCTTCGATGGACACTTCGATCAGTTCATCGGCTTCGTGGACGAGCCCCAGATTATTGAGACCGGCAATCGCGACGCCCAGATCTTCGGGCACAGCTTTGCCGGTGTTCTCCGAGTCCACCGCCAACTCGCGGTACAGCTGCAGAGCGTCGTTGAAGTTGTTCTCTTCCAATAGTTTCCTGGCCTGGGCTCTTTTGTCAGCCGGTGGTTGTTGCATCGTTGTTGCCATCAAACCTGCCGAGCTTAAAACCACCACCGACACAAGACACAGAAGCGCGTTGCGCATGACACACACCTTAGCTGAAATGAACAATCCGCGATTGAGATCGCAAACTGAAAAATATCCTATTGGCAACTTACCGGCCAGATGAGTCCCCTGAGCTTATGAAGGGAGACTTCCGGCGACTGTGAAATCCAACATCCAGTAAATCCAACATCCAGTAAATCCAACATCCAACTCCAACAGGCGGGGCTCCACGATTTTTTTAAACCCGCGAGCCTCCTGACGCCCCGGATGAGGACACTGTTCCCGCAAATTTCCACGCTGTTTCGCGGCGTGCCTGACAAGTCCGGGTTTCCGACCGTTTTGGCCGCTTTTTCGCAGGAAAAACGAACTTGTCAGAATTGTGTCAGCCAGAATCGCAAGCAAGATCAGGTTGCCGATGAACGGCAGTCCGGTGGCGGGTTAAATTGGATCAGGTGTCTAAAATGTGGTCGATGGACGCCGCAGGCCGTTGGTGACTGCGGAAAAATGAACGCCAAATTTCTTGCCGGTAGACTTCTGATGAACCTAATTCTCCTCACCTGCGTGTTCTTCACCTTTGCAATGACCGGTCTGATCTGGTTGATTCAGATGGTCAACTATCCTTTGATGTCGCTCGTTCCGCCGGACGACTTTCCCGCGTATGAAGCCAGTCATTGCCGCCGCATCTCGCCCGTCGTTCTGCCACTGATGACAGGCGAACTTGTGACCTCCGGTTGGCTGACCTTTCGCCCGATCGCGACAGTGGAGTCAGAACTGTTGGTCGGCGCAATTCTGACGTTCCTGCTTTGGGCTTCGACGTTCCTGATTCAAGTACCACTGCATCATCAGCTTGAAAAAGCATTCAATCCACAAGCCTGGAAAAGGCTGGTGCTGACGAACTGGATTCGCACAACACTTTGGTCGGCCCGATCAATTCTGATGGGCTGGATCGTATGGCAGGTGACCGTTCGATGAGCTTCACCATCATCATGAGGACTCAAAAGATGGATGCTTGCGGTCTGCATGTTGCAGAAGTAATGATGACTGCTTGTTGGGAACATGCTGAGGTAAAAGGATTTCCACTTGACGCATTCAACGAAGGTTCCTTATAACCCCAAGCAGGTTGTCACAGGTGAGTCCATTCGGCCCCACCGCAACCTGAAGTACTCGCGGTTGTTCGTGCCTGACACCGGCGAACATCCTGCAAATTTTATCGGTGTCACAGAATCCTCACGGAGGAAATTGGTTATGGCCGCAAAGAGCACCCCAGCAAAGACAACTGCAGCAAAGTCAACAAAGGCAAAGACAGCCGCTGCTAAGCCAGCCCCAGCTGCAGCAAAGTCCACCAAAGCAAAGACTGGTGCCGCCAAGCCAGCAAAGGCAGCTAAGTCAACAAAGGCAAAGACCGGCGCCGCTAAGGCCACCAAAGCCCCAGTTGCAAAGAAGCCAGCTGCCAAGGCAAAGAAGTAATCTGACTGGTTCTCCAGTCCAGAAAACATGAAAACGGCGGAGCCTCCTTCGGGAAGCTTCAGCCGTTTTTTGTTGCGCCTTGCCGGCGGCATTGCTGACTGCATTCGCTGAATGCAAGATTGCTCGCAATAGAAATGGGCGATGGAAGGCAATCGGATTCGCTCGTCTAACACGCGGCAACAACACGTCTGATTTGCAGTCCATCAGCATTCTCACCAGAATCGACGCTCCTCCATCCTGCCCCCTGATCCCTGGAACAGAGTTAAGACAATGCCACGACTTTACCCGCTCGCTGTGATCCTGCTCATTCTGACCGCCGTTCCCAACACCGCCACAGCGGGTGTTGGCGTTGGTGCAAAGCCGATTGAAGGCGCAGAAATGTTGCTGGATGGCTCCCGCGAAATGCTGGATCAGAAATGGAAGTACTGGGAAGGCCCGGGCTTCAAATCTGCGATGCCCATCAAGTGGAAGATCGTGGACGATCCCGTGGATGGAGGCACAGCTGTGATGACCGATGATCCGGCGGCCGCAGGCGGCCGATTCGGAGCGGCCGACATTGTGACGAAGAAAGAATACCGAGACTTTCGACTGCACATCGAACTGCTGATCATGAACCCGGGCGGAAACAGCGGAGTCTATCTGCAGAACCGTCACGAAATTCAGGTGCTGGACGGTGACAACACGCCTCACGGCATGGCGGCCATCATCAACGAAACAGAATCCCCGTACTACGCGTACAATGGTCGAGGCAGCTGGAACTCCTACGACGTTGTCTTTCGCGCGGCCCGTTTCAAAGACGGTCAGCGATCAGAAAAAGCACGCGTGACGATGTATTTGAACGGACAGAAAGTTCACACCAACTTCGATATCAACCAGGTCTGGGGCGGCCCGAATTCCGGAATCGATGGCGGCAACGACGACGGCAAAGGAATCACCGACACTCCCGGGGGAATCAAACTGCAGTGCGAAGGCCATGACGTTCGCTATCGCAATACCTGGATTAAGGAACTGAACCTTGCGATGCCGGAAACGGATTTCGCCGAACCACTGGCTCTCGAATCACAGATTTCGAAGTCGGAGAAAGTGGAGCATCTGTTTAACGGGAAAGACCTGAGCGGCTGGAAGGGTGACGAATCCCGCTGGTCGGTTGTCAACGGCATGATCCGCGGCGCGAACGACGACAAAGTTGAAAGCAGCACGTATCTGTTCACGGCAAATAAGTATCGTAACTTCCGGATGCTGTTCGAAGTGAAGCAGACGATGAGCGACAAGCATTCGACGATGCACTCGGCCGTCGCTGCGCTGGGCGAACAGTTCACCGATGCCGGTGACAACAAGTTTGGCTTCAAAGGCCCGCTGCTGATGTTCTGTCACGACTGGGGCATCTGGGACGCGCATCGTCGCAACCGCGTCGTCCCCGGCGGACCAGGGAACGAAGTCGAAAAGAAGGGCGAATGGAATCAGATCGAAATCCTGGTCATCGGTGACCGCATCCGGTTCGCCGCCAACGGCAAGGAGATCTTCGACTTCACCGACAAGGCGGAGATGCTTCAGGCGTGTGCCATTGGCTTGCAACTGCACAGCAATGCCCAGGCTCAGGAGTATCACTTCCGCAGTCTTCTGCTGACTGAAAAACCGGCCGACCAGCTGATCACCGTTCGTCCATAGAGCGGCGCGCTGGAATCTTCGCAGGCCGAAGCCGTCATTTGGCCGCTCCGGCCTTTTTGTTTGCGCGGCAGAAAAACCGGCATCTCAGCCGGAACGGGGGCGTGTTTTTGGAACACAAAACGGGTTTTAACCGCCTTTTCATGCCGTTTTGGCAATTTCAAAAAAAGATCGAAACACTGCGATGCGAGTTCAGTGGAACGGGCTCTTCCCCTGCAGTGGCGGTGCGTTGGCTGAGCATCACCGAGACACAAAGCTGGCTTAAGAATTCGGAAGAGCTCCCATGACATCATTACTTGTTGCCGATTCCAAGTACCAATTTATACCACCGCATGAAGGCCGGTTCTGGCCGCGACTGCTTGGCAGACTGACACCTCGCTACCTGAAACGAAAGCACGGGATCACCCACATCGAAGTCCGTGGCGGGGAAATCGTGAAGGAACTTCAGAAATCCGGACACCGGGTGTTGCTGGCCCCAAACCATTGCCGGATGTCAGACGCGGTCGTCCTTCAAAGTCTTGCCAGCAGCCTTCAGCAGCCTTTCTATGTCATGGCAAGTGCTCACCTGTTTCGGGGCAATCGTTTGCTCGCATGGGTGCTGCGACGTCTCGGAGCATTCAGCGTATACCGGGAAGGGGTTGACCGGGTCGCCATTCAGAAAGGGATCGACATCCTTGTGCAGGGTGATCGTCCGCTGGTGCTGTTTCCCGAGGGCGCGTTAAGCCATGCCAACGATCATCTGAATGTTCTGCAGGAAGGCGTTTCATTTATTGCTCGTTCCGCCGCTGCAAAGCTCGAAAAATCGGCTGATGCCGCCAACCGCCCCACAGCGGAAAAGGTCTACACAGTGCCTGTGGCCATCCGATACGTTTACGCGGGTGATATTGAGGCGACGGCCGGTGCAATGCTGGACAATATTGAGCGACGTCTGTCATGGCAGCCTCAGAAGGGACAATGTCTTGTTCAGCGAATTTACCGGGTTGGCAATGCTCTGCTTTCCCTGAAGGAACAGGAATATCTGGGACAGTCTCAAACCGGCACGCTCGACGAGCGGCTGGATCGACTGATCAACCATATTCTTGTCCCACTGGAATCGGAATGGTGCGGCGGCCCGAAAGCGGGGACTGCGATTCTGAGAGTCAAGGAAATTCGGCGAGCCATTCTGCCTGCCATGATCGACGGGCAACTGAAATCTGACGAGATGGAACGACGCTGGCGGCAACTGACCGCCGCTGGCTTTGCTCAGTCACTCAGCCTTTATCCGTCACGATATGTCATCACACACCCCACAGTCGATCGTATTCTCGAGACCGTCGAACGATTCAATGAGCATCTGAACGGAGATGAGACTCCTCATGGCCCGATGAAGGCCATCATTCAGGTGGGTGATCCCATTGAAGTTTGTCCGAAGCGTGATCGGAGCGCAAAAAGTGATCCTCTGATGGCGGCCATTGAGTGTGCATTGAAGTCGCTGCTGGAAAAAAACCGTAGTGAGTGTGTCATGTACGACATCAAAAAAACAACGCCCTCAGAGAGCTCGTTACCGGTCTGAGATACCGAACGGTGGCGTGAATTCATCTCCGTATCATCCTCATCCTGCACTCCGATTTACTTCTCCGGATTCCAGACATGAACAGTTTCGTATCGCGGTATCGACAGCAGCAGACGAAGACCATCGGCACCATGTACATCGGCTACGCGGTCTCCATGGTCCTGCGAATGATTCCCACAGTGGCCGGAACTTCGATCCGCGCCGATGCGTCTCTGGGAATCGACCTGGAGTCGTGGGGGAAAGTGCTGGCGGCCGGGACTTGCGGGGCTCTGACGGGAAAATTCCTATGCGGCTGGGCAGCGGATAAGTTTGGCGGCAAACGCACCTTCACGGTCGCGTTGTTTGTGGCATCGCTGTTTGTCTGGCTGTTCTCCTTGTCGTCGACATTGGTAATGTTCCAGGCAACATTCTTTGTGACTCTGATGGCTCAGGCTGCTGGCTGGCCTTCGATGACAAAGATTGTTGTGAACTGGGTTCACCCAAAGCAATACGGGCGAGTCTGGGGCATCCTGTCCACCAGCTCACGCGCGGGGACGTTAACGGCGACCTTTCTTCTGGGAACGCTGCTCACCTGGATTTCATGGCGCGGTATGTTGTGGGCAGCCGCGGCAGCCGGTGTGCTGATTGCGATCTTCTATGCCTTCGCGATGAAGGATCGGCCGTCAGGCACCATTCCGAGTCCCGGACTCGATAACGAAGACCTTGAACAATGCACTGACACCAGACGGGCTCACCCATTTGACGGCCTGACACTACTCCAGGCACTCCCTCGATTTTTTTGCAGTCTGCGGTTCTGGCTGATCGCCGGCAGTCTGATGGGATTGACCATTCTCTGGGACTTTCTGCTGGTCGTGCCCATGTATATGCAGGACACCCTGGGACTGGATACCGCACAGGCGTCTCGTGCAGCGTCGGCGTTTCCGCTTGGAAGTCTGATTTCCGTTTTGGCAGGCGGCTTTGTGTTCGACCGGCTGGATCGAAAAACGATGGCCTGGGTGATGGCTGCTCTGCTGCTGACGGCCACGTGTTGCCTGTTAACTTTTGCTGCGTTGCCTCAGTGGCAACTGACCGGGTCCACAGCCATGCTGGCCGCTCTGGCACTGCTGTTTTTATTCGGGCTTTGCCTGTCCCCGTGTTATTACATCCCGGCCAGTGTCTTCTCGATCGATTTCGGCGGGCCTCATTCTGGCTTTCTGGTCGCCATTCTGGATGCGATCGGATTTGCCGCAACAGCCGCGTTCTATTACTTCGGGGGAGGAATTGCTCAGCATCAGGGATGGAGCACTTTTCTTTTCGTTCTGGCCTTAATCTGCATCTGGTCGTTGCTGACGACCTTCTTCTTTATGCAGCGGGAGGCACGAAATCTGAAACACCGAACAGCGGCACAGTGAACTGAACCCGGCAGACGTTCCGGTTATGTCAGGATGACTCTCGCAATAAGTTCCGTATTTTGCAGGGTGTGACAAGTGAGCAAATGCGAACGCAGGCACACCATTGGTTTGCCCGCTCGAGCTCCAAACACCACTTTATTTCGGGACTGTTCCTGAAGACAGCCAGTGGACTGGCAGACTCAGAGTTCATCAACATTCCTGAAAACTTTGGTTACGATGGGACCATTCATCCCCATCGCAGCACTCAGGCAGCAACCGTTGAAAATTACCCAGGAACACTTTGAGAAGTATCGAAGGTATCTGCAGTTTCTGGCGCGCACTCAGTTGCCGAATCACCTTCGAAGCAGAATGGATCCCTCGGACATCGTCCAGCAGTCACTGCTTCAGGCTCATGCGGCGGCTGGCGACTTTCGAGGTTCCAGTGATGGCGAGCTGATGGCATGGCTGCGAAGTATTGTTGCTGGCGTCATCTCGCATACCATTCGTGACCAGCATCGCGATCGTCGCGACATCTTTAAAGAACAGGCCATTCAGCAGCGACTTGATCAATCGTCTGTCTTTCTGGCCAACGCATTCATGGCGGCGATTCCGTCTCCCTCGGCAATGATTGAAAAGGAAGAACTCGCCCGCAGCATTGCTGAACTTGTGGAACAGCTCCCGGAAGCGCAGCGAGATGCTGTGATTCTGCACTACTGGCAGGAAATCCCTCTGAAACAACTGGCAGAAATTCTGGACAAGTCGCCTGCCGCAGTCGCCGGTCTGCTTCAGCGAGGTCTGGCCACGCTGCGTGAACAGGCAAGCGGAAAGAAACTGTCATGACAAACGCAACGGATGCTCACGAACAACAGCCTCTACCAGGTCTTGAGGACCTTCTTGCCCAATACCTGGCACTGGCAGAACAGGGAGCTACTGTTGATGTGGAGTCCTTGATTGCACAGAACCCACTGTTGCGACAGGAGATTCTGGACTTCGTTGTGATGGATCAGCAGTTCCGTACAAAGTCGACGCCTGAGTCTGACTGTTCGGAAGAAACCGTCCTGTCAGATTCCGGCTGTGATGCGAACTTTTTATCGTCTGGTGACATATTGCAGACCGTAGGAGAGTATGAACTTCTGGAGGAGATTGATCGGGGCGGAATGGGCGTTGTTTTCCGGGCGAGACATAAGAGGCTGCGCAGAATCGCCGCTGTCAAGATGTTGCTGGCCGGGTCTCTTGCGAGCGAGGATGCTCAACGACGATTTCGCCGCGAGGCAGATGCAGCCGCGCGGCTGAATCATCCGGGGATCGTACCCGTGTACGATGTCGGTGTGGTGGATCGCCCCGGTGAGCTGACTGGGCGGACCTGGTTCGCAATGGCTCTTGTGGAAGGATCAGATCTTGGACGGCGAATTGAGCAGGATCTTTTCAGCGGAAAAGAGGGAGCTTGTCTGGGAATTCGAATCGCTGAAGCGGTGCACTATGCCCACGAAAAAGGAGTGATCCATCGCGATCTGAAGCCCGCCAATATTCTCATCGACCAGGACGGCTGCCCGCATGTTTCCGACTTTGGACTGTCCCGCTGCCAGGATGACAATGAAACTCGGCTGACAGCCGACGGCCAGATTTTTGGCACTCCTGGCTACATGTCACCCGAACAGGCGGCGGGCCGGAATGATGAAGTCGGCGTCAGAAGCGATGTTTATTCGCTTGGTGCTGTGCTTTATTGCATGCTCACCGGAAGGCCGCCGTTTCGAGCGAACTCGACAATGGTCACGCTGCAACAGGTCATCCACGACGTCCCGGCACCACCCCGCCTGCTGAATCCTGCCGTTCACCCGGACCTCGAGAGCATTGTTCTGAAGTGCCTGGAGAAGAATCCACAGGATCGCTATGCCACGGCTTTGCAGCTTCGGGATGATCTGGAACGGTTTTCCAGAGGTGAGTCCGTATCTGCCGCCTCGGTCAACCTGGTTGGCTATATCGGACGCGTCATCGCCCGATCTCGAAATACTGAGTTTCTGCAGGGCTGGAGCCAGGTTTTGTATCTGATCGGGACACTCGTTCTGGTCGCCCACCTGGTTCTCCAGTTTGGTTCTCTCACGGCCACACAGTCAACTGTCCTCAACGCGGGAAAGTACTGTCTGCTTCTGGCCATTATCTGGCGGGCAAGAGGCGGTATTCTGACCCCAAAGAACCCGGTTGAGCGGACCATCTGGAGCCTCTGGATCGGGTACATCCTGACGTATCTCGTCGCAGAAATCATGGTTCGAATTGCGGGCAGCGATCCGACAGGTTATCCGCTGACAGTTTACCCGCTGATGAGCCTTGTCAGCAGTGTGATTCTGATGGTGCTGGGCGGTCAGTTGTGGGGTGGCTGCTATGTCCTGAGTGGGCTGTTTCTTCTGGCTGCGATTGTGCTGACTGCCGCGTCGCAGCCGGGTGCCATTGTGTTTGGTGGTCTCTGGGCATCCGTCTATTTTCTGCTCGGCCGCCGCTATCATCTTCAGTCCGAGAAAACCTGACGCTTCGTGTGCGGCCAGGAAGATCGCGGGCGAACGCCAAATCAGGCCAAGTGCGTCGTCAACCTCTAAAGTTGGGGTTGAGCTGTATGTGTACGACGGACTTCCGGACGGTCGATGTCAGCTTCATTCGACGAACTGGAAGTCCGCCGTACCCCAAACACAAGCGTTGACAAACACTAGCGGCACGACAACGGGACTCAACTTGGTGATGAACTACGCCGCTCGTGGAATTGCCATCGGCCTCGCGGCATTTGGCAGTTCCACAAGGTTGTGAATTGAACCAAGTACCGGAACCGAATGCGGCATCTCAGTGGCAGCCAGCAGCTTCGCTTTAATTGACGATGTCGGGCCGAGCATCGTTGAGATCACATGCCCGTTCACGGTGCTCATTGGCTGAATCTGAAAGTTGAATCGTTTGAGCATAATGGTTAGAGCCGTGCGAATTTCGACCATCGCCAACGGTGCTCCGATACACATGCGCGGGCCCGCTCCGAACGGCAGATAAGCGTAAGCCGACGGTGTAATAGTCGCCCAGCGTTCGGGAATGAACTGGTCCGGATTTTCATACAAATCCGAACGATGGTGTGTGATGTATTGGCTGAAGATGACAGGCGTTCCAGGGTTCACTCGCACTGGCCCGATGGACGTCGGCTCGACCGCAATACGCTGTGAGTAGGACGAAGCCGGCAGCACTCGCATGCTTTCCTTGATCACGCCATCGAGAAACGGCAAACGCTCCAGCTCTTCAAGCGTTGGAATGTCGGCTGCCACGTGGGTCGCCAGTTCTTCCTGAAGCTTCGCCAGCACCTGAGGATGCTGCGACAGTAGAAACAGGGTCCAGCTGAACGTGTGGGCGGTCGTCAGATGTGCGGCGGCAAACAGCAGGGTGGCATGACCGGTCAGTTGATCATCGGTCAGATGCTGTTCGGACTGCTGCGACTGAAACAGCAGGCTCAAAATATTGACCTGCTGATGCTCAGCGCTGCGGTGACGTGAAAACATTTCTCGGACCGTCTGTTCCAGCTCTTCGGCCTGGGACAGCAGGTCATCATAGCCTTCTGCAAATTGCGGAGCGGACACCAAAGCGCCCATGCCGATTTCATGATTGCGATGCGCCCAGCGGTCGATGAGATGCCCGAGCCTCATTGCAAACTCGGCATCGTCCAGACCGAAGAGCAGGGCACTGGTCATGCGCAACATGAACTGAACCATTTCGGAGTTCAGGTCACAGTCATTGCCGGCCTGCCACGAATCCGTCAGTTCACCGGACAGCTTGCAGATGGTCTGGTGATACGCGGGCAGAACTTTTTTCGCGAAGACTTCCTTGAGCATGCGTCGCCCATCGCGATGTTCAGGACCGTTCTGGCTGAGCAGCCCGGCGGTCACGCGTCGCTGGGCCGACTTGCGGTTACCACGAACGGCAAAAAAACGAGACTCAAACGACTGCGTATCGGACAGAACGAGACGGTTGTATTCGGGCGAAAAAACAAAGGCCAGCCGCTGATCACCATCTGCCAGCACGGCCACGTCGCCATGGTCGCGATGCAGGCGCTTCATGCAGCCGATAGGGTCATCCGAAAACTGAAGCAACGATCCGTGCGTGACAGGCACACTGGATTCATGCATTGATAAGATCGAAGGTTCGGACATCCTTGTCTTCCCTGACTGGATTTCTATCGCGGTCTTCCTGACCGGCTATCACGAGATTCTGCGGGAACCCGCGTGGAATGGCACAGGCTGCCTTTGAAAGCGCGGCCGAGTTGTACCATATCGAATCGGCCCTGGCGATCGGAAATCCTGACTGAAGCTGAATTCCGCGGCACAAGGCTCCTGAAATCAGGAAGCTCGGTTCTGCGCGGCGTGCGGGTGTGCTTTTTCGTACGTTTCCCGAAGCCGACGTGTGCTGACGTGGGTGTAGATCTGCGTTGTCGTCAGGCTTTTATGGCCCAACAGTTCCTGGACACTTCGGAGGTCGGCACCGCCATCCAGCAGGTGAGTCGCAAAACTGTGACGCAAAGTGTGCGGAGTAGTCTGCTGCGTCAATCCGGCGGTCTGGATATGGGTTTCGAGCATTCGCCCGATGCTGCGAGTCGTCAGGCGACGTCCGAAGCGATTGAGAAATATGGCCGCTCGCTGTTTCTCAGGAGCTTTCGGATCCGGCTCACGCACGGTCATCCAATGATCCAAAGCCTTCGTGGCGTAGCTGCCGACCGGTGCCAAACGTTCTTTGCGGCCCTTGCCCATAACTCGCAGAATACCGGATGAACGATCGTAGTCCGCAACGTTCAGGCCGACCAATTCAGACACTCGCAGCCCGGCGGAATACATCGTTTCCAGAATCGCTCGGTCCCGCAGTCCGGCCGGTAAATTGGCCGGGGGAGCGATCAGCAGTGCGCCGACCTGATCGGTTGTCAAAAAATGGGGCAGCTTCCGACCGGCTCGAGGAGTTCGCAGCGGCTTTGCTGGGTTTGTTTCGCAAATGCCCTCGCGATTGCAGTATCTAAAGAAGCTTCTCAGACAGGCAAGGCGACGTGCGACTGTCGTTCTTGCGTAACCACATTCGTGCAGATACGACACATAGGATCGCAGGATAGCCACTTCAATCTGGCGAGGTTCAGGCAGAGATCCTGTCTGTTCCTGAAAGAACTCCGAGATATGTGCCAGATCATCCGCGTAGGATTTGACCGTCAGATCAGACGCGTTGCGTTCGATACGAAGGTAATTCAGAAAAGCCTGAATTGCTGACGGCATGGACATAGAGCAACCTCAAAAGAATGACGGAAAGTCTTCTGTTTGAGCTTCTTCCTCGTCAGCCTGCAATTGCCTTACGCGTTGTGACAACATGGCCGCATCGTACCAGGTGAAATCGAGTTCAGGGTCGCTCGCAAATGCAGCGAGACTGGAAAGCACGGTTTCAACGCTGTTATCGTCGTACATGAACACGTATCTTTGGCCGTCACGTACGAGTGCCAGAACATTGACCGCTCTACTCATCAGCTCCGCTCCATCAAAGCCGCCAGGTTCACAGAAGATGAAGGAACACTTGCCATTTCGACAACCGTTCCGGAGCTCCCGAGAAACCGAAGAATGAAAACTGCGTAAGCGGGAGTATCGGACGATGGGACGGTGGGTTTCGAAACAATTGCAGAACGGGTAAAAGTCCGGGCGGAGACAGCGTTCACGCGCGTTACGTCTTCCGCAGTCCGAAATCCTTCAGGCACTTCCTGCTGGTTTTCAACATTTTTGTGCCCACGATTCCAGGGAAACACCGATGAGTTCCGGCAAGGCAGATGGTCCAGGACGACGACTTCCTCCTGACACGCCTTCAGGCATTATGCGCCTGCCAGCAGCGTTTACGGCAGCCGCAGCCGGACGCCTGTTTGACCCCGTGGGTCGCGAATCAGAAGCCGAATCCATCACGGTCCGGATTCGCTGGTTCGGATTGTGTATTGGCTACCTGTATGTCAACCTCGTCCAGCGTTCAGCCGGTAGACCAGAGCTGAATGCGATGCTGACCCTCGGCGCGTTCTATGCGCTGCTGGATACGATCGCAAGCCGTAAGGGCAAGGTGCTTCTGGCCAATTATCGAATTGGCATTTCGCTGATGGAGGCTCTGTTTATTGGGCTCCTGTGTCACTTTGATGCGGGTGTCAGCAGTCCGTTTCGCTTCTATTACTTTCTGTCATTGCTGGTGTGCGCGATCCGTCATTCGCCTACGCTGACGTTCGCGACATTTGGCCTGCATTCCATCAGTTACATCGTCCTCGGACTGTATGCGGCGCAGAATGCCGGCGATCCCGCCGAACAACAGGCAGCGAATGAGCCTGCAACCGTCAGCGAATTCGTGAAGTCGGGGTACTATGAACTTTCGCCCGACGAATCCAACATCGTAACCGTCATCCTTACGCTCATCTTCCTAGGCTGGGCGGCCTGGGCCATCATTGCACTGACGGGGCTGTTGAAATCGGCCGGTCAGCGACTGGCACTTCTGAATGAACAGCTGCAGTCCAATCAACAGCTGCTGGAACGGCGCATCGCCACGCGCACGAAAGAACTGCAGGAATCACAGGCGATGCTGGTGCAGCAGGAAAAGCAGGCGGCTTTTGGATTGTTGGCGGCCGGGATCGCGCATGAAGTTGGCAATCCTCTGGCGTCGATCAGTTCAATCGTGCAGATGCTGAGCCGCAAGAACTCCGACGACTATGTCAAAGAACGGCTCGACATGGTCGATGGCCAGCTGACACGAATTCAACGCACATTGCGGGAACTCACAAGTTTCAGCCGGCCCACGAATCAGCAAGAGTCCACTGTCGATGTGCATGCGGCAATCAACGACGCATTGAATATCGCGAAGTACTACAAACGCTGGAAAGGAAAGACGGCCACCACCAAGTTCTCGTCCGAAGTGCCACACATCCGTACGATCTACGATCAGCTGGTGCAGGTCATGCTCAATCTGATTCTGAATGCCCTGGATGCCACGAACGAGGGCGCTACGGTGGAAATCAGCACCGAACGAATCGCCGCCTCCCGAGGCCAGCTCGACCGAATTGGAATTCGAGTGCGCGACGAAGGGCATGGTATCAGCGCGGAAGCCCAGCAGCAGATCTTCCAGCCCTATTTCACTACAAAAGACCACGGGACGGGCCTTGGACTTTTCGTGTGCCGCCAGCTGACTCGCCAAACTCTGGGTGGCGAAATTGAACTGGTTCGATCCACGCCACACGGCACGGAATTTCTCGTCACGCTGCCCATGAAGACGGTTTCATAACCGGACTGCACCAGAGATGGATTTACCACAGGCCGTGTCCGCCTGTGGTGAATCATCTGTAGATCAACCATTCTGTCATCACGCGGTCGATATCGACTTCATGGTCATTGGATGTCTGTGAAGCAGTGACACCAACGTTCTCAACAACATACTCCTGCTCGGAGGACGCTGGGGCAGTGGGCTCCGTCGACGGACTCTGATTGGCTGGTGCATTGAACAGACTGTTGGTCTCCCATGACAACTCGGCAATCAGCAGTTCAGTCGCGGCAGGGCTTAACGGGGATCCCGAGTCCAAATCCGTAACCGTAAAGGCAGCAGAAGAACTCCAGGCACTTGCGGTTCCAGTCGTGCTGATTGCTCGGACCCAGACGCGATAACCCTGAGACAGCAAGTCACTGCTCGGAGTGAAACTATTCGTCGTGATGTTGATGACATTCAACACGACAACGTTGACGTCGGCTTTGGCAATCCAGATCTCATACCGCGCGGCTCCCTGGACCGCAGTCCATGTGAATGTGGGAGTTCGATCAGCTGTAGTGGCGGGAACGTTCAGAAGCGTGGGTTTACCACCTGTGGTGAAGTCTTGAGAAACGCTCCAGCTGCCCGCGTTTCCTGCGGCCGTGAAACCTCGAACCCACCATCGATAGTCACCATTGGCGAGCGGGCTTTCAGGTGTCCAGGTAGTGCCTGTCAGATCGGAGACCCGAGAGATGTCATTCTTCGTCGCTCGATCGCGAAGCACAAACTCATAACGAACGGCCCCTGGCAGCGGAGACCACGCCAGAATGGGCTGAGCGTTAAACGTCGCTGCGCTGGAGGGAGTGAGCTGCACTGGGGATGCGGACGTGAATCGTCGCGCTGTCGACCACTGTCCGGCAAGTCCGGCAGCGTCAATGCCTCGCACCAGAACCTGGTACGATCCCAGTCCCAGATTGCTGGAGATCTGATACGAATTTGTCGGGATACTGTTTTGAACCAGGACGCCGGTGGTCAGGTTGTTTAACCTCAGTTCATACTTCACTGCACCCGGCAGCGAATTCCAGCTGATCACCGGTGAACTGAAGGAAACCACGGCAGGCACTGCTTCAATCACCGGTGCCGTAGTGATTCGGAAATCTCGGACCGCCGACCATGCTGAATAGACTCCGTTTGCAGAGCTTGCCCGAACATTGACTCGATAGCGGCCAATTCCCATCGCGTCGGTCGGAGTATACTCGAGTGCAGTCACTGTCTGTCGCAGGACCACATTCAATCCTGTGCTGCTGTTCCGTACCATCAGGTCGTATGAAACTGCATTTGAAACGCCCTCCCAGGAAATCAGCGGTGTCATGCTCACCGATGTGGCTGATGGCGCTGTCAATACAGGCAGTGTCGTCACAGGCTGTTCGGTTGTCAGAATCAGTCGATTTCCGATCCCCGTGCCAATGCTGATTGCACGCAGAGTCGCGAGACCATCAGCGTCGATCGTCGTCGTTCCCGACTGCACGATCGCGCCTGTCGCGTTGTTCACATTTTTCCAGGTAACAGTGGTGCCAATCGCCGGTCTGAACGCCTGAGTTCGCTGAGGAGTCACATCGGCGGTCTGCGCGACTGTGGACGATCGGAGAGAAATCTCATAGGTCGTCGTGGTGTCCACAATATTTGTGTGAAACTGATTCCACGGCACAGACCATTCAAATGCCATGTTATAGAAGTCGGTGCCTGTGAGACCCGGAACCAGGGGACCCGAACCGGTCGCATTGCTGATCCCAGGGAAACTCACATTGCTCGGATAGGCCCAGGCGCTCAGACCGCCATCGGCCGGACTAAACATGGAGTCCAGCGAGAAATTAAAGCTCATCCAGTTGTGATCCCAGCCATATCTCTGTTCCGCTGTAAATCCGACATTGCTCGCATTCAGAGCTGCGATAAACGGACGTCCCTGAGTCGCCCAGTCAATTACGTCGTCGGCTTTTCCATGACCGACCATCAGAAATGCCATCGGCTCGCCACGACGGTTTACCAGTTGCTCATCATGATTCATCCAGTTGTAAACGCCCAGACCATCATACTTTTTCAGCGGTGCCGCATGCGCTCCGTTGCTGACGATCGGCAAATTGGAGGTCTGCGTTCCCCACAGGACCGAGAAGTCTTCCTGAAATCCCGGGCTCGTGGCATAGTTTGTCATGGGTTCACTGGCAAAGATCCCGGAAAAAACATCGGCATAACGCATGCCCAGTGACAAGGATCCGGAAGCTCCCATCGAATGCCCCTGCGAATGAATTCGCAGTTTGTCTACATTGACGTTGGCAGCTACTTCATCGATCGCTTTCAAAACTCGCTGCTCGGTGAAGTTCTCCACGCGACCCGTGGACGGTATTGCTCCGCCGGTCAGATAATTGTGATCGGCCGCAAATCCATACCACCATGTCTGGTATCGCATTCCCGGGGCGCCGCCGCCGGAATCATCCACGAAAACTTCAATTGATGGCCAGCCGTATTCCGCGGATTGCTCCATTCGAAATCGTTCGCCATAAGCATGCGGCATCAGCTTAATCGGCCATGCAACATTTGGATCATACGCATCCGGCAATGCTACGGAGTAGTTATATGCATAACCCTGAAACGTCGGGTTCCATCTCGCGTAGTCCATGTACTGCGTGTAGATTCGTCCTTTGCCGGACGCATTGGAGACTGTCAGCACCGGACTCGGTGTGGCGACAACTTCTGCAACGGCCGTGCTCAGCGAACTGGATCCGCTGCTGACCGTCAGACTTTCGACACCCGCGGTAACCTGAGTAACCGCGTAGTACCATGCACCCGATTTGCCGGTCGGCGTGGTGCAGACGAACAGACCTTTCTCACCGGACAACGGCGCACCCAGATCCTGTATCACGAAATTGGCCGGTACCCCGCTGCCGGGAGCCACACGCGTATGAACTGACGTCTTGTCGTCCAGCGGGCCCCATTTGCTCGTGAGCTTTTCGGCGGTCGACAGATTGGCCGACGTGATTGGAGACGCTGACCGATAGACGTTGTATTTTTCACCGGTCACCTTGCCATCTTCATTCCATGTAATGAATGTCTGGCCCGATCGATGGAAAGCCTGCAGGCCTGAGGCGGCCAGAAGTTGCCGCACTTCAAGAAGTTCGGTCTGGACATTGTGCTGTCCTGCACGCTTGCGTGTGGCGGACGCAGAAGTGGCAAACAGGCGACACAATTGAGCGAGTGTTCGGTGGATCATAGGTCGCGGTCAGTCTTCGAGAGAGTCCCGATGGAAGCAGCGGTGTTCAGAGACATCTGCAACGTGCTTCTCTGACTGTGACACTCACTGCGACAACCGCCGTCAGCCGGACGTCAAGACCCACTGAACCACACTGGGATTTCCCGAAACATGATCCACCAGGCGGATTAACCCGTCGATCCCCATGTTGCCGAAAAACAACACCACGGGATAGACCGTTCAACTGGCAGCGTCTTTGGCCGCGAGTGCTGCGAGTGCAGCTTCTCGAGTCGGATACGGAACCCAGTAAAAATCGGTTTTTGCGTTCTCCAGAATCATCAGTGTCTTCAACATGTCTCTCATGTTGTCGGACAGGTGACACAACACCGCTTCTCCTTTGTTGGCGCGGGCCTTTTTGGCCAGACGAATCAGGATGCCAACAAACGTTGATCCAAAATACTCCAGCAAAGAAAAATCGACCAGCAGATGCTTTGTCTCGGGCTCATTCAGCAGTCGATACGCTTCGTTGTATGCGTTGCGAATGTCATTGTCCCGAAACTCCATGAACGGGCCATGAGCGATCACAACCAGCACGTTCCCGGCCTGCTCAAATTCAAAGACCTGCTTGTCCTGGCTCATCCGCAACTTTCGAATTGGGCAACGTCAAAAACATCGGCTCGCCAAGGATGCGAAGCCTGCTGAACTGTGAGAACGGAACACTAGCGGTGATCGCACTTCAGAACAAGACTCCAGCATTCCCGAAACGCACAACACCGTGCGTCTGTGTCACATTCCATGGGTTTTACTGTTCGTCGGTGGGAGGATCCTCTTTGCACAGGAAACCAACTGTCCTGAACGTTATACTGTCGGCCTGCTTCCTGACGAAATGATTTTTTCCGTCAAACCGTTTGAATTCTTTGCGGTTCCTTTACTATGACAGCTGCCACTCCGTCGACGACTCCTGCTGCGGCTCCAGTGCCCATCGTCAACATTTCGTGCTACAAATTTGTTCCGCTGGACAATCTGGACGAACGGCGGACCACCATACGACGGCGGGCGGTGGAACTGAATTTGAAGGGAACCGTTCTGCTCAGCCACGAAGGCATCAATCTGTTCGTGGCCGGACCGCCGGACGCCATCCATCAGTTTGTGGACTACCTGCGGTCTGACCCCGCGTTCGCCGATTTGCATCCCAAGGAAAGCGCGAACGAATATCAGCCGTTTAATCGCATGCTGGTGAAGGTCAAAAAGGAAATCATCGCCTTCGGTATCGAGGGTGTCGTGCCGGCTCAAAGAACGTCGCCCAAACTTCCTGCGCGCGAACTGAAGAAGTGGCTGGACGAAGGTCGCAAAGTTCACCTGCTGGATACTCGCAACGATTACGAATACGACCTCGGCACGTTCGACAACGCCATCAAAATGGGGCTCGATCACTTCCGCGAATTTCCCGATGGAGTCGCTCGCCTGCCCGAGGAACTCAAAGATGAGCCGATCGTGATGTTCTGCACGGGCGGAATCCGTTGTGAGAAAGCCGGGCCGTTTATGGAGATGGCCGGATACCGCAACGTGTATCAGCTGGATGGTGGAATTCTCAAGTACTTCGAAGAAGTCGGTGGCGATCATTATCACGGCGAATGTTTCGTGTTCGATCAGCGAGTCGCCGTGGATCCATCACTTCAGGAAACTCCGACCACGCAGTGCTACATCTGCCAGGCCGTGGTGACGACTGAACAACAGCAGCTTGCTGAATACGTGGCCGGCAAATCGTGCCCGGCCTGTTATCGCGAAGCTGCTCAGACGATGGCCGAATTGATCGCGTCTCGTCACCAGCACATCAAAGCCGTGACAACGCCGCTGCCGGGCAGTGAACCGTGTCTGAATCGTCGGCCATTGAATGTGCCTTTGCGATGCGCTGGGATGACGCTGATCGAATTCCTTACCGATCTGCATCCTCAGATCGAACGCGAAGAGTGGTTGCGGCGCATTGCCGAATCCAACATTGTGCCGACAGCACCTGTGCGTCGTCGACGTCGATCAAAGTGGGTGCCCGAGTGCCTGCCTTTATCTCCTGATCGACCTGTTCGCGAAGGCGAACGGTTTGATCAGCTGGAACCGATGTCCGTTGAACCCGATGTGTCGGCCGATATTCGTGTGCTGCACGAAGATGACGAGTTCATCATTTTGGCCAAGCCGGCTCCGCTTCCGGTTCATGCGTCCGGTCGTTTCAATCGCAACACGCTGCGGAACATCCTGAACATCGTCTGGTTTCCCTGCCGCCCGCATGTTGTCCATCGGCTGGATGCGAATACGTCCGGCGTGATGGTGCTGTGCAAACGAAAACGAGTGTCTTCAATCGTGCAGAAGCAGTTCGAAAATCGTCTGGTCGAAAAGACGTATGTCGCGAAAGTTTACGGTCATCCGGCGGAAGAAAAGTTTGCCTGTCACGCTCGTCTGGGACGTGAAGCAGAGCAGGGTGGAGTTCGTCTGATTGATCCAGACGGCGATGAAGCAAGCACATCATTTGAAGTGCTTCAGCGGCTGGACGACGGCACGTCACTTGTTCTCGCGTTTCCGCTTACTGGCCGGACTAACCAGATTCGAGTTCACTTGTGGCATCTGGGATTTCCGATCGTCGGTGATCCGGCCTATTTACCCAATCACCAACTCGGCAGCAACCACACGCTGTCACCATCCGAACTACCGATGTGCCTGCACGCCGAATCGATCGGCTTCCGAGATGCCGACCGGAAGGAACTCCACTTCGAGGCGCCGCTGCCTGATTGGGCCAGATAGGCCCGACAGATCGGCTCGGAAACAATGGAGACCACTTGCCCAGCATGTTCGACGGTGCCTGGAACATGCATCGCGTGATTTCTGGTCGCCCATGCATAGATGACGCCCGCCACCGGAAGTGCCGCGGTGGCGGGATGGGCGGATTTCAGACCAGCTGTTCGGCCATTTCGCCGGCGTGATAACTGCTGCGGACG
>QWOO01000217.1 GCA_003669615.1 Planctomycetota bacterium | reverse complement strand
TTGCGATCCGCGAGATGTGTGATCGAGCTGCCTCGTACGGAGTGACCATCGCCATTCAGAACCATCATGACGTCGCGTTGCATACGGACGCCCTGCTGGAACTGCTGTCCGACATTGACCGTCCCAATTGCAAACTGGGATTTGATGCCTGGTCCCCTGCGCTCCGGGGCGAATCACTTTACGAAGCGGCCAAGAAGGCGGCTCCACACACGGTGATCACCACCAATGCTGACTACATGCGAGTACCGCGACATCGATATCGTCCCGATCTGGTGAACTATGAACCCGTGACTCCGGACTGGATTCGCGCCGTTCCCTTTGGGACTGGCTTCATCGATTATCCGTCGTTCTTTCAAGGCCTTGCGGATGGCGGTTTCAATGGCATCGCGACGTATGAGATCTGTTCGCCCGTGCGCGGCGGTGGCGATCTGAAGAATCTTGACGCGTGCAGCGAGGCGTACCTCGAATGGATGCGCATCCATACGAAACCGCAGCGAGACTCGTGAGAGTTTTGTCAGGGGTTCTAAGCCGCACAGGGAACGGTTCAGTCAGTTGACAACTTTGATCTCAAGAAACTCACCGCTGGACTGACGGGCGAGACGTTGCAGCCAGCTGGATTCCCGGGAGACCATCGTCCCGTCGCCGAACTTCACCACGTGGATTGTGGTCTGGCCGGTGCGTTTAGCGATCTCCGTCAGGTCTGCCGTCGACAGCGCAGGTTCATCGCCGTCCGTTAGAAAGTAGATCACGTCCGGCTTCAGACTCAATGCTTCCAGAATAGCTGGTCGATGATCGGTGCCACGATCCGCGGTGATTCGATCCACTTCCTGGCCTGCAAGTTGCTTGTTTAATTCCGAAGCAAAGTAGAGATCCTGCTCGGCCTGACGTCGCAACTTCAAACGTTCGCGATAATCATCGTTGTAGAAGATGACGGCAAACTTCTGACCAGCCTGAAGCAGACGCATACTTTTCTTCAGCTGACTTTGGGCCAGCTTCAAACGCTTTCCGTCCATGCTGCTGCTGGTATCAATCACATACACAAACGTCTTGCCGACGCCCGAGATATTCATAAACGTCGTATCGCCTGGACCGCCAATGCCACCCAGCCGCGCCGCGCCGCCGGCTTCGGTGGGTTTGATCAGCCCGCTGCCGCCACCCTGAGCCTGACGTTGAACTCCACCGATCGGATTGCCGGGGCCAATCAACGGCGGCAGAGTTGAAGGTGAATCGCCAGAGTCGCCGGCCTCGGTTTCGGATGTCTGCAGCAGATTGGTGACATCCGGAGCTTCGGACGGCAGTCGTTCGCTGGTATTCGCCTGTCCGTCGGCCACGTTATTCTCTGTGGCAGCATCCGACGTCTGATCCTGAGCCTGTTGAGTCTCCGCATCCGCACCGGCGCCGGGCGACATTCCTTCTTCCGCCGCCCCGCCGTCCACACCTTGCAGCACTACCAGTCCGACATCGCGAAACGGCTCACCACCCGGCGTTCCCGGCCCAACCTTCTGACAACCTCGCATCGAAAGACTGACAAGCAACAAAATCAGCCCATGCGCAATGATCGAGCCCACGCTGCTGGTCAACACAGAACGCGGCGATGAGTCGAAAGTTGCTGTGATCGTCTTCATCTTGCAGCTGTCCCCACTTACCGTGAGGGAGAAGGGCGGTTGATTATTCTATGTTGGTTTGATCTTGATGCCCTGCGACTGTCCCCTCTCCCCCTTGGGGGAGAGGGCCAGGGTGAGGGGGTTTGCGATTTTTGATTTGTTCGTTATCTGCTGCGTGAAGCCCCCTCATCCGGCCTCCGGCCACCTTCTCCCCCGTTGGGGAGAAGGGCGGTTGATGGGGCTGGATTATTCAATGCTGGTGTGGTCTTTGTTTTCATTGCGACTGTCCCCTCTCCCCCTTGGGGGAGAGGGCCAGGGTGAGGGGGTTTGCGATTTTTAATTTGTTAGTTTTCTGCTGCGTGAAGCCCCCTCATCCGGCCTCCGGCCACCTTCTCCCCCGTTGGGGAGAAGGGCGGTTGATGGGGTTGGATTTGATGTGAGAGAGTTTGGGGTTGGTGCTTTGTGATTTTGTGATTGAGACAACTTTACTGCGGAGCTGCTGCTGCGGGGGGGCCTTCCGCCTGCGGGGTGGCGGGGTCGGTGGTTTTTGCTGGCTGCAGGCTTTGCTGGATCATCTGAATAACCTGTTCGGTCTGGTCTTCTTCAGGAGTATTCTCGGGGGCCTGAAAGACGAACACACTGTCTTCGATCGCTTCATTCACTACCACGTTTCGCAGATCGAGCGTAATCAGCGGCCGCACCATCTTCTCGGTCGGATCCATGCTGCGTTTCAGAAACTGGATTCGGCGAGGCAACATGGTTTCCGCATCGACGTAGACTCGAGCGTACTCGGGAACCTGCGGGCGAGGATCGACCAGCGAATTCTCCGGAACCTTAAAGACCTCTTTGCGGATCTTTTCATTCCAGCGTCCCGTGACTTCCAGCACCTTTTGATCGCCGACCTGAATCGACTTCACGGGAGCGAACTCCATGGAGTTCTGAAGGCGTGCAATCAGTCCTCGTAAACCGCCGACACCCAGATCCATCGCGGCGTTCTTGGGATCGTACGACCCGGTCGCGCCGGCGGCCGTCAGGATGTCGCGGATATTTCGGCGTGTGACTCGCTGAGTGTCGCCGTTCTTCCAGGAAGTCGAAAGCACCGTTCCGTCACAGACCTGAATCAGCACGCCCCGGTTTTTGCTTTCATCCATTTCTGGCGGAGCTGCGTCCAGAGCCAGCTGTTTTCCGTCTTCGGCTTTCTCCGGCGATATCGGGTAGATCACATACTTCAGACTGACGCGGTTTCCGGACGCTTCTGCATACTGACCAACCGCTGACAACTTCATGCCGGCGATCAGGCTGGTCTGACGCATCTCACACTTCAGAGACTGCAACTCCTCCAGCGTCGTCCGCAGTTTCGTCAGGATCTCATCCGCTGCCGGTAAGCCCGAGGCATCGGCGGTTGCTGCCGGAGCGTCTGTGGCGGGGGTTGCAGCAGGTGCTTCTGTGCCCGGAGCGGGCTCATCAGCAGCAAACGTCGCTGCGGCGAACGGGCCGACGGCAAAAGTTGCTGCTGTTGAGAGCCCTGGAATGGCGGATACGAGGCAACTGCCTGCCAGAACGAACATCGCTGGGAGGCAGGGCAAAGTTTGAGGTTTGTGATTCATGTTCTGAATTTGATGGATTTGCCAAAGATTCGAGTTCTGCAGACCCGAAAAACAGAAGAGAAAGACCGACGGATCGCAGGTGTAATACACCGTCAGAGTTCGCATGGTGCGGAACCAACAGGTACCGCGTCAATCGAACACACGGTTTTACTCGGTGATTCGAAGCAGTCTCGATCGGTTCGAGCCTGCTAAGAGCAGTGTACCGCGGCCCCCTCATCGGGGCGACGGCAAACTGCAAACGGTCGAGGCACAGTCAGTTTTGCAGTTGAAGGTACGGTCATCTGCGGGTTGCTGTTGGATCGAACACGCGAGTTGCTGTTGGGTTCAACTCAGCATCTCAAGGAAGGGGTAGCAATGAGATATTACTTTCTGGCCCTGGGCGCCCTTGTGGTCGTCTGCATGGGCTGTGCCGGAGTGGACGGCCAGAGTGTCGTGAAATCAAATGAATATGTGGCTCCACCGGCCGCCATGCTGGCGCATCCGGGACCAATGGTCGACGGACCAGGGCCGGGAGTCATGGGTGTCCTGGCTCAACCAGGCGGCGGAATGATGGGCGGTCCTCCAATGGGAGCGCCTCAAATGTCGACTCAGATCAAGTTCATAGGACAGGACGGCATGGCTGTCGGCTGGATGTCCGGACAGGTGATCGCTCGCAATCAGCGATTTGTGCCTGGTCGGGCCGACTTCCCTCAGGGGTCGATCTACCAGCTGGTCTTCTCGGGAATTCCCGGCGAAGGCTGGGAAGGCCAGAGCCTTTACCCGACTCTGGAAGTGCGTTCCGGTCATCCAAACACGCTGGCTTATCTGATACATAATACTGTACCAGTCGAGCTGACGGACGAAGACCTTGAGCACATCCGCAGCAACAACATGGTGACCAAGGTCATCTATCTGCCGGATCCTCAGTTCCAGGCTCGTGCGATTGCCGGTGTGGAAACACTGGTCTCGACGACTCTTGACCCGGGTGTGGATCCAATCGAACAGGCCGAACGAATGGGCACCATCATGGTGATCATGCGAGTTGGTAACAAGGAAATGAACTTCGAAGAGACTTCGGTGCAGGCCGACGGATCTGTCAGCCCTGTCTCGTTCTCCACAATGGACGGTGACAATGGACAGTATCTGCCACCATCACCGATTGGATTCATTCCTGCCGACGTTCAGGGTGTTCCAGGAGCTATGATCGCCGCTGGCGGTGGTTATCCTGGTCAGCCAGTTCCGATCTCAGGAGTTGGTCCGACACCAGTCTGGGGTATGCCAATGACAGCAACTCCGATCGGTCTGCCAGGCCCACCTCACCTTCCACTGGGTGGACCAGCCGGCCTGAAGTCTCACACGATTCGAAACCTGAGCAAGAACAACATGCCTGATCCAGTAGACCACCTGCTGATCGACGTGGAACACAGCCCAGGCTATAGCGTGCCAGCTCCGGTGAAGCACATTCAGTACAAGGAAACTCACCCGGTCTTTTCACCAGGCGACGTTTCAACTCCACAAGGCCAGGGGGCTTACTGTCCTCCTGAAGGTTACTAAGCCTTGTGAAGTGACCTGAGTTGGAACTCCGCTCTGAACTCTCCTGAGAATGGCTCAGATAAAGGCCAGTCTCAGAAGTTCATTCCGACTCTGCTCTGACTGCGGGGCGATTTGAAGCATCAGCTTCAATCGCCCTTGCTTCGTGATTCCGCTGAAACCGACCACGACCGTTGCCATAGCCTGATTCACTGCGTTCTTCTAAGGCGGCACATCAGGCGAACAGCTGTGGTTCGATTTTTCAGCCGAATTTCTCCGACCGGTTTCTGAATCCGGAAAGACCGCCCATGTTGATTCCCCGTCACTCCGCCCTTCGATCAACTCTGCTTCTGGCCGGCATGCTTGCCATGAGCCCGAAGATGCTGATGGCGCAGGCCGGTGACTATCACGAGCCGCTCAGTGAAAAGCTGCCGCCCGGGTATACCGCGGCAATGCTGGCTCAGATTCGTCAGTACGATCCTCACTGGCTGCAGCCTGTTCGAGTCGAGTTGCCGACGGCCGGTACAGTCTCTGTTTATTCGGCGTCTCCCGATCCGCTCGCCAGTATCACGGCTCCCGCTCAGTTTTCCGTGAATGCCGGACATATCTATCG
>QWOO01000155.1 GCA_003669615.1 Planctomycetota bacterium | reverse complement strand
GGGCATTGCGTTGTTTGAGTATCTGATTCAGGTCCCGGCAAACCGAATCGGACATCAGGTGATGAACGTGGGACAGCTCAAGATCCTTCAGGAAATCATCACACTGACGGTGTTTGTTCCGTTCGCATGGCTGTACCTGAAGGAAAAACCATCGCTCGATACCCTGTGGGCGGGACTCTGTTTATTAGGTGCCGCGTTCTTTGTGTTCCGCAAGAAGCTCATGGGAATGTGAAGCCATGTCGGTGCAAGCTTTAACGCTGAATACGTCGCCTGCAACAGATGCATCAGCGTAGCTTTGACGCATTACGTCGGGGGTCCTGAACATCTGTTCGATTCGAACGGGTCGCACGAAATTGGCAGCAGTGAGCTTGTGTTGCTTTCCATCTGGAAAAGAAAAACACAATACTGCAACTACGAATGCAACGTCGGCACCATTTGGCTCGCTGATGTAAAACTGTAGTGACTACTTTCCGTGAAGGATCCAATCAATGCGCTTTGTCAGTCCATTTGCACTTTGGCTACTGTTGAGCTCGCTCGCGACCGCTCAGCCGGAACTGATTGGTCATTGGCCGCTTCAGGAAACGGTCGATGATGTTTCCTCAAGCCGTCTGAAAGTTCAGTCGACCGGCGTGACGTTTGAAGCGACTGGCCCAACGAAGCAGATTGCAAAGTCCGCTCGATTCGACGGACTGCAGTCAGTGCTCAACGTGGACAAGTCAACTGCGCTGCAGCTTTCCACACAGCAATTTTCTGTTGCGGCCTGGGTCAATGCGGCCGACGCGGCAGGCGATGTGCCGGGCGATCTGGTTTCGCAGTACGATTTTGCTACCGGCACCGGATTCCATCTGGGACTTTATTCGCACGGAGGCGTGACGAACTCGCAGTCGAACTTTCGACAGCTGCACTTTGGAATTGATCAGGGAAAAACAGGTCAGTCACAGGACGCAGTCTTTACCGACCATGGGCGGCTGGGAAATGCCGTGTATGTATTTTCGTTGTGCGTTCACAATGAGAAGCTCTATGCTTCCACTTGTCATGCCGGCGAAAATGAAGCCGGCCATGTGTTTCGTTTTGAGGGCGGTGAACAATGGACGGACCTCGGTTCACCCGACAAAGCGAATGCGATCTCTGCGATGACTGTCTTCAACGGCTCGTTATACGCAGCCTCCAGCAAGTACCGGTTGGCCGGGTCGTCACTCGAGGAATCTCGGAACACGAACTTTGGCGGTCGAGTGTTTCGACTGGGGCCGAATGATCAATGGATCGACTGCGGCAGTCTGTCTCCCGAAACCGAAGGTGTTGCGAGCCTTGTGGAGTTTCAGGGCCGTCTGTACGCCGGGTCTTTGTATAAACCGGCTGGCTTCTTCGTTTTTGACGGAGAAGGCAAATGGACGGCATGTGAAACGCCCAACGGGAAACGCGTTGAGGCGATGACGGTTTTCAACGGTTCGCTGTATGCAACCAGCTACGATGAAGGTTCCGTCTTTCGATTCGACGGAGCTGCATGGCACGAGGCGGGTAAAATTCCAAACGCGACTCAAACCTACGGATTTGCCGTTCATCAGGGCAGTCTGTTCGTGAGTGAATGGCCGCAGGCGCATGTGTTCCGTTTTCTCGGGGGAACAAACTGGGAGGATACCGGCAAGCTGGGCGAGGAACTGGAAGCGATGCCGTTGCTGGTTTACAACGGAAAGATGTACGGCGGCACGTTGCCCCAGGCTGAGATCTATCGTTACGACGGGCCGAATTCCTGGCTGAAGATTGGCAAAGTGGATCACACTCCTGATGTAAAGTACCGCCGAGCGTGGTCGATGGCCGTCTACAAGGGCCGGCTGTTCATCGGAGCGTTGCCTTCAGGCCGAGTCCTCTCGATGGAAGCCGGTCGCAACGCCACGTACGACACGGCTTTACCAACTGGCTGGCATCATGTTGCGGCCGTTCGTGACGCCGATCATTTGCAGCTTTACGTTGATGGAAAGATGGTTTCCCGTTCGGCCACTCTGAAGGCCGAAGATTTTGATTTGACGAATGATCGACCGCTGCAGATTGGCATGGGCGCTCAGGACCATTTTCGCGGAAATCTGGCGGACGTACGTCTTTATCGAGGTGCATTGTCGCCTGAGGATGTCATGAAACTTGCTTCTGGGGTATCTTCCGAGGTTCCGGGGAAATCGCCAGAAAAGTAGACGAATGGCCCGTCACACGACTCTCTGCTCGGAACTCATGCGACGAACAGCCGGCAAATTTGCCGGTCGTTTTTCTTTCTGCAGTTGGGGCGACTGGATCGGAATGATGAAATCAGGATTGAGAGCAATCAGAATCGAGATTCCCCAATGACTTTAGTGCTGAATATGCAAAACGTCACTCGGACCTTTGATGCGCCGGGTGGCTCCATTTCGATTTTGAAAGAGATCAATCTGAAGGTGCTTTCCGGCAGCGCGGTGGCGATTCGTGGTCCTTCCGGTTGTGGAAAAAGCACACTGCTGTATCTCGCGGGAACTTTGGATGCCCCGACGTCCGGCACCGTGGAAATTCTTGGCGAGAATCCCTGGCGAATGACCTCGGGACGGTTAGCCTCTTTTCGCAATCAGCACATTGGTTTCGTGTTTCAGGACCACCAGCTGCTGCCGCAGTGCAGTGTGCTGGAAAACGTGCTGCTGCCTTCTCTGGCTGGCTTCGATGCGGGCACGAATGTTCGCAGTCGCGCGGAACAGTTACTTGAACGAGTCGGACTTTCGCACCGTCTGCATCAGCGGCCTGGTCGACTTTCAGGCGGGGAACGCCAACGAGTCGCCGTGTGTCGCGCGTTGGTGCATTCCCCGTCACTGCTGCTGGCCGATGAGCCGACAGGTAACCTGGATCCGCAGACGGCGGAAGAGATCGGCACTTTGTTGTTGGAAGTGGCGTCCGAAAATGACACAGCGCTTTTGTGTGTGACGCACAGCAACGAACTGGCTTCCCGATTTCCTCATTCGGTCACGCTCACCAGCGGACAAATGCAATTCAATGATCCTCAGCTGGCGCGACAGCAATAAAGTGCGGGGACTTGAGGCCGGTCGAATGTTCTCCATCCTGAAGGGCTCCGCATATGGCAGAAATCACTCGCGACACCGTGCCAGCGATCTCGGTCACCAATCTTTCGCACGCATTCAAACGCCATCAGGCTCTCAGTCAGGTCACGTTCTGCGTGATGCCGCAGACGCTGCACGGTTTCGTCGGCCCGAATGGTGCCGGGAAAACCACCACGTTGAAAGCCATCTGCACGCTGCTGAAGCCTGACCTTGGCGAAGTGCAGGTGTTTGGTCACAGCGTTCGATCGGATTCCATCAATGTCCGACGTCGCATCGGCTTCATGCCCGACCATTTCAGCATGTACCGCCAGATGACGGTTTTCGAGTACCTCGATTTTTTCGCCGCAGCGTATGGGCTGCCTGTGAAGCAACGCAATTCTGTCATCTTTGACGTGTTGACGCTCACGGACATGGAAGGCCGGCGTGATGATCTGATCAGCGGTCTTTCGCGAGGAATGCAGCAGCGAGTCAGTCTTGCGCGAGTGCTTGTGCATGATCCGGATTTGCTGCTGCTGGATGAACCGGCCAGCGGCCTGGATCCTCGAGCACGCATCGAACTGATGGAGATTCTGCGCGAGCTCCGGCGGATGGGGAAGACCGTGTTTATCAGCTCGCATATTCTCAGCGAACTGGCCGAACTGTGTGACAGTGTGACGATCATTGATCGCGGGCAGATCAAGTTCAGCGGCCCCATGGATGTTCTGCTGGAGAATCCGGACGAGCAACCGGTGTACAATTTACGGCTGGACCGCCCGTCAGAATCTGCGATGGAGCAGATCAAAAAAATCGTCGGTGTGACGTCCGTGTCTGAACCCGAATTTGCCACGGGACGAGACTTCAATATCCATCTGGCGACTTCGATGTCCGCCAATGATTTTCTGCGGGAACTGCTCACGCTCGAACTGCCGATCTCGGCATTCAGCCAGCAGCGGCGTCATCTGAATCAGGCCTTTATGGATCTGACCACGCGTGGAGTTCGCACGTGATCTCCGGCGTGCTGACGCTCTTCAACTGGACCCTGAAAATGGACTCGAAGTCCATTTATCCGCATATCGTGCGTGCCTTGTTTGCGTTTGCGATGCTGTTTTCAATCTCCATCAGCTTTGCCGATGTCTTCGGAACCAGCAGCATGGGGCTGCACTTTTTTGAAGCGGTCTGCAGTCTGAATGTGTTGATCATCACCGTTTCGGGGATCAGTTATTTCGTGACGGCGGTCACAGAAGAAAAAGATGCAGGCACGTATGCGTTGCTGCGACTGGCCGGCATGAATTCACTGTCCATCACGCTGGGGAAATCCACATCGCGGCTGGTCAGTTCACTGATGCTGCTTGTGATCCAGCTTCCATTTACTTTTCTTGCGATCACTCTGGGCGGCATCCTCTGGAATCAAATTATTGCCGCGTACCTGGCCATGGCCGCATGGATGATTTTGATTGCCAACCTTGCGCTGTTCTGCAGTGTCCGTTGTGCCACATCCGGACGTGCTGCGGGTCTGGCCGGGGCGATTGTGGGAATGTTCCTGTTTTGTCCCGTGATCATTCAGAACGGTCTGGCAACAATGCCGGCCGGCATGCTGTCTAAATCGGCGGTCACCGCCATCGAACACATTCCTGAGACACTGGCGGAGATCTCCGTCTTCGACCGTCTTGCCGAGATTCTTGGTTCCAACAGTGTCTTTGGCATCCCGGCCATCAATCCGTCGGGGATAACCGTGTCCGCTGCGAATAGTGCGGCTACATCCCTGCTGGGGAATCAGTTCTGGTGGAGTTGCCTGATTGCATTGGCACTTTTTACGATCAGCACCTGTACGCTGGATCTGTGGTCATCGCATACCGAAACCAGCGGACTGTCAGAGAACAGATCGGTGCGCAGGTTGTCAGTGAGCCGTTGCTGGAGCTGGCCAATTGCCTGGAAGGAATTCCTGTTCTTTACCGGTGGCCGCACATTCGCCATCGTAAAATTCGTTGCCGGAGGACTCACGTATGCCGGCTTTCGTCTCTATCAGGAAATGGAAGGCGGATATGCGGGGCTCTGGCTGTCTGACGACTACGGCTGGCTCACCTTTCTGACGTTTGTCGCCGTGCTGACTCTGGAAGTTCTGCTCTACTCGTCGGGTTGTCTGTTCGCGGAAGTCCGTCAGCTGACTCAGTCCACACTCGTGACGCTCCCCATTTCCAGTGTACGAATTCTGCTCGAGAAACTCGCCGGCTGTGCGATCGCGTTAGTCCCGGTTCTGTTTTGGATCGGATTTACGTTTCTCACCAGCCCTGATG
>QWOO01000108.1 GCA_003669615.1 Planctomycetota bacterium | reverse complement strand
CATTCTGCGATTGTTCATCTGCGTCAACCAGCCAGGGTAGATGAACGGCTCGATTTCCTGCACAATGCCGGCAGAAACCGTTGATAGCGGAATTCGCGGGGATCGAGTTGAATCTGCCGCTCCTGAACACAGAACGATATTGAACTCATGAACGCAACAACAGGCTCACACTACACCGTACTGGCTCGCCGTTTCAGGCCTCAGGCTTTTGACGACGTTGTCGGACAGGATCATGTATCTCGTGCGTTGAGAAATGCGATTCGAGCGGGCCGCGTGGCGCACGCGTACATCTTCACTGGGGCTCGAGGGGTCGGTAAGACTTCGACGGCGCGAATTCTGGCAAAGGCTTTGAACTGCCCAAACGTGGTGGATGGAGTGCCGTGCAATCAGTGCGACATCTGTGACGGAATTTCGGCGGGCAACGATGTCGATGTGCTCGAAATCGACGGAGCCTCCAACCGCGGCATCGATGATATTCGCTCGCTGCGAGCCAACGTCGGTGTTCGCTCCATGCGGACTCAGTTTAAAGTTTACATCATCGACGAAGTTCACATGCTCACACGCGAAGCCTTCAATGCGCTGTTGAAGACGCTTGAAGAACCGCCGCCGAATGTGAAGTTTGTTTTTTGCACTACAGAGCCGAACAAAGTTCCTGACACGATTCTGTCGCGATGTCAGAGATTCGATTTTTCCAGCATCAATGATCGTTCCATCGGCGATCGACTTAGAGAAATCGCGGCTGCGGAAGGCTTTGAGGTTGCCGAGGACGCTCTGGAACTTGTTGCTCGGCGAGCCCGCGGGTCCATGCGTGACAGCCAGTCTCTGTTCGACCAGCTGTTGGCGTTCAGCGATGGGACGGTTTCCGCCGAAGACGTGCATCGCATGTTGGGAACCGCAGGAGACGAACGCCTTCTGGAACTGTTCGATGCGATCATCGAGCACCGACCGGGCGAAGTGCTCTCGCAACTGGATATCGCGTTTGGAACCGGTGTGCAGCCGGGCGAATTGATGGATCAGTGTATCGGCTACGTGCGCGACCTGATGGTAACACTGTCCGGTGGTGATGCCGTTGGGCTTGCCAGCGTCGCCAATCGACATCGTGAAACGCTGATGCAGCAGGCTTCTCGACTGGGCATGCATTCTGTCATGGCTGCGTTTCAGATTCTTTCCGATGCAAAGAACCAGATGTTTCGCAGCACGTTCGCTCGAACCGTTCTGGAAATGGGCATGGTGCAGCTGAGTCTGCTGGAAAATCTTACGGCGATCAGCGAACTGCTTTCCGGGCGACTTCCGACGTTGCCGGAGCTGCCAGCGGGAAGCGTCGCAACGAACATCTCCAGCACAGGGCAGTCAAACACTGCCAACGTCGAAAAAAAAAACATTGACCACCTGATTCCGCCGGCGACAAAGAAGCCCGTTCCTCTCGATGTACTGCCGGAACTGGATGAGGACGAACATGAATCAGAGTCGGATGATTCCGATGACGATCCTGGGCATGTGCCAGCAACTTCGCTTTCTACCATCACAGCTTCAACTCCGCCGCCTCGCGTTGAACCGGTTTCAGCACCTGTTGCAGCGGTACCAGTGCCCGCAGCGGTGGCGCAGGTATCTTCGCTGACTCAGGCCGATTGCCCTCGACTGTTTCAGGAGCTTCTGAAAGGCGTAGGACTGACGATTTCCGCCGGTCTGAAGATGGCGAGTGACCTCGTTCTGGTCGGACCGAACCGACTGGAAATCCACCTCGATGGCTCCTACGATTTTGCAAAGAAAGTTCTCGATCAACCTGACAGCCGGACTCGCATTGAAGCGGAGATCTTTAAGCTGACGGGGCACTCCATGACCGTGAACCTGCGACTTCTGGCCTCGACACGCCCGGTCGCTGCGCCTGTTCAGGAAGCGTCGCCAGCGTCGGACAGGTCTGCAAAGCCATCCAACAGCAGATCGGCCACCGATGCCGGGGCGGCAAAGCCCGCAGCCAAGCCGCGAGCAGTCCCGGAAGCTATTCCGCAACGCAATCTCCTGGGGGAAATTGATCCTTCTCGCGATCCCTTCGTACGTCAGGTGATAGAAACCTTCGGAGCGACCGTCGTGAAAGTCACTGTGGCCCCATCGGTGCAGATAGCCGATACTGAAGCGGCTTCGTAAGCGACGAGATCGGATTTATCTAACGACCCCTGACAAAACCGTAGCGGAACTCACGCGAGTTCAGAGATCTCTTCGAAGTCTCACGAGTTCGCCTACCCGTAAAAGTTTTGTTCGGCCTTCTAAGGACGGAATAATGTTTGGTGGACTAAAAAATCTGGCGAGTATGGCCAGTCTGATGAGTCAGGCAGGCGACATCCAGGGCAAAGTTGCGGAAGCCAAAGAACGTATCGGACGGCTTGAGGTCGAAGGAACGGCCGGGGGCGATGCTGTGACCGTTCGCATGACCGGGGACTTTCGAGTCACCAGCGTTGTGATTCATCAGTGGCTGGTTGATTCCAGGAATGGCGAGCTCATGGAAGAATTGATGACGGCCGCAATGCAGCAGACGATCCAAAAGGCCAAAGAAGCAGCGTCGAAAGAAATGGCCGAAATCGCAGGCGGAATGAATATCCCTGGCCTCCAGGACGCGCTCACGAAAATGGGCATGACGTCATAACATCTGCCGGACGCTTACAGACGCTGCGGGAAAAGCCGTGTCGACAATTTCATTTGTGCATACCACCAACCTTCAAACACCCGTAACCGAGATCGCTGTTTGAGTGCGCACCGTTTCCTGCCGGCGGAGCGGCCGGGCTACGTAACTCCGTCGACAGGATTGCAACGTTGCGGGCCTACTTTTTCTTCAGCGACTGCATGTACTCGGTGACGTCAGCGAGTTCCTGAGTTGTCATGGTCTTCTGCAGATCAGCCGGCATGAGGCTGATCTTCTGCTTAACCAGTTCTTCGACCTCTGACTTCGGGATGGCTCGCACGAGTGCATCGTCGCCTTTGATGCTGACTTCGGCGTCGGTGTTGGACACGAGCAGTCCGTTCAGAGTGGTGCCGTCGGTTTTGACGACGGTCCAGAGCTCGAAGTTGTGGCTGATGCCAGCACTTGGATAGAGCACCGATTCAAACATCGCTTCGCGGCTGAGCTTGCTGCCGATCTCCGTCAGGTTTGGCCCAATCTCACGGCCCATGTTGTCCACGACGTGGCATTTGTGACAGGTGCCGGTGGAGAAGAACACCATTCGGCCATTTGCCAGATCGCCTTTCAGCTTGGTGAGTTCGCTGATCGGCGGTGTCGGCATGTTGTCCTTCGACGGTGGCAACGGGAACAGCCGCTGAGCCGCCTCGCGAGCGTTTCCATGCGGAGAACTATGCAGCGCCGCCGCAACGGACTGCTCAAGTTCCGGATCCAAAGTCTTCTCGTCAACGAGTTTCACCAACTCCATCGCCGCATTATTAACCTTCGACGCCGCCTTCACAGCCGCTCGACGAACGTCGATGTTGACAGCGGCACTCTTGATCACAGGCATCAATAATCCGCTGATGGCCCCGCTTTGTGAGTTACCCAATGCGTCAGCCGTGGCGATGGCTGCGGCTGTGTCTTCGCTCCGCAATGCCTCGCCAATTAGAGTCCATTGTTGCAGTTCCAATAACGCTGTGATTGCTTCAACACCGAGTTGCTCCGCTGGATTCAACTTCGCAAGAGACAGCACCTCGGAATAGTTGTCGACCAGTTGGAACCGTTTGACAAGGTGGACAAATTCGCCTGTGCCGTAAGCAGCTTTCAGGGTTCGAGCCATCGCCTCTTTCGCTGCCGGCTGTGCGGCCTCGTCGCTGCTGATTCTGTCGAGGCAATCCACGACGAAGGATGCTTCCAGCTTTGGAGAGAGCTTCTTTCCGCTAAGCTCTCGGAGTACACTGGAACATATCTCGGCGGACGATGTTTTGTCGTCGAAATCAAGGCTTCGGAACAGCTTCGCCGCCGAGCGTGAAATCTCTTCGTCATGACGCGCTTCCGGCGTCAGCTGCATCTGAGCTGTCTTGATCAGATGGATGATCTCTGCGAGCTTCAGTTTCGTTGACTCTTTTCCGCGTGATCGCGAAATGAGCTCAAGGCTTGCAGGTTTGGAGTTCTTTTGGGCCTTCATATAGCTATGGAGAGCCCTTTCCCAGCCGAATTTTGGATCCGCATCAAGTGCGAGCCCGAGTGATTCGAGGTACCATCGATCGTTTGGATCGAGGGAAAGAGCGAGAGCCGTCCACTCCGAAATCTTTTCCTCCGAAGACAAATGACGGAGGGCTATCGCACATTCTCGTCGGACCTGGGGCGATTCATCCTTCACCAGGTTTCGAACGACTGGAATCACATCCACTTCCATTCTGCGCGACAATCGAATCCCTGCGATGCGAATGTCCTTGTCTTTGTCAGCAATCGCAAGGTCCACATACTTCTGAGTCTTCCCCTCAATCTGGCCCAGCAGCCACAGGGCTCGTGAACGGAAACGTGGGTTCGGATCGGATGCGAACATTTTCGCCAGCACAGGCTCAGCAGCGGCGCCGGATTCTTTCAGCTTGGTGAAGGCCAGATAACGAGTCGCCGTGTTGGGGCTCTTCAGAGCTTCGGCGGCACCTTCGACGGTTGAAAAATCGTGCTTCGGAACAGAGTACTTCTGACCGGGCAATGCAACTCTAAACAAGCGGCCTCGATCAATGTCGCCCTGACGGTGACCACCAACGCCTGGATCGTACCAGTCAGCGACGATCAGGGATCCGTCCGGAGCCACGCAGACATCCGACGGTCGGAACCACTGATCGCGTGTCCCATTCAGGATGTCATTGATCTCAGCCTTGTAACCAGCACCATCGTCGGTCACCGCATAGCTGCGAACCACGTTCGGACCGGCATCGCAGTGGATGAGCTGATTGATGAATCGCTCGGGCAGTTTGTCGCCTTCGTAGATCAGAATGCCGGTCGGTGAGCCAGCTCCGGTCTGCAGCAGATTCGGAACCACACCCGGATCGTTCAGATGCCAGTGGCGGCGAGGAATCTCGTCTTCCATATTCGTGCGAGGCGTCTGCCAGCCGGCTCCGGTGATTTCGTCCTTGTAGCCGTAGTTGCCGTATTCCATCACGTAGTTGATACGCACGCCTTTGTTGCCGTCGTCATCGTTGTCGGACTGCCAGACCGTGCCGAAGCTGTCGACGCACAGTTCCCAGTTGTTACGAAAGTTCCAGCCGAGCGTATCGACTTTGCTTCCGTCCAGTTCGCAGCGAAACGCCATGCCTTCCTGATACGGCTTGCGAGCGGCTCGCACTTCGTTTCCAGCAACATCGACGACGATCGAACCGTCCGGATTGTGCAGTTCTTCACCAGCGT
>QWOO01000002.1 GCA_003669615.1 Planctomycetota bacterium | reverse complement strand
TGACCATTCTCCTTCGCGAATCAGCTGCTCCAGCCTGGGGCGATACTGCGAAAAACAGTCACGAGTCAGCCAGGCACGCAGGTGGTCCGGCGAGTCGGATGTTAATTTCCCGGCGGCAGCCGCGTTATCGATGAGTGCCATGAGTTCGGTGGTCATCAGATCAAATCCTCATCCGTAAGGCCCCTGCGAATGCCGCAAAGAGCCATATTTTTCAGTCGTCAGGCATCGAAAATCACCTTCGATTGCGGAAGTCTATCGTTTGCCTGTTCCCTTGCCACCGCAACGCCCGAGCATCCCGTCAACGCTTCCGATTTTAGAGATCCTGTTCAACGATGCGGGTGCGGGGCGGGCGACCTGGATTCACGAAATTCGGCCAAGAGAGCCTGTACCAGTTTTTTGAGACTGGGAGTCTGGTTAGACTCTGGGACGCTGAACTCCTGCGAGACAGCGGATGGCCGACGCTTGGCATGCGGCCACGAAAAGGCATCGCCTCCCACCACAAAATAATGATGAACGCAGCAGTGTCACTGACCACGCAATCTGTCTCTTCCGCCGTCGTCGACTATCCTGCACGTGACATGACTATCACCGTCGGCGCTGGAATGTCTCTGGGAGAACTGCAGAAAATTCTGCATCAGGAAAACCAGCAGCTTCCCGTCGATGTTGCCGACAACTCCATCACGATCGGGCAAATGGTCGCGGACGACATCAGCGGTCCTCGCCAGTTCGGCTACGGCACACTTCGCGACTATGTCATCGGTATCGAAGCCGTCGATGGAACAGGACGCGTTTTTCACGCCGGTGGACGAGTGGTGAAGAACGTGGCCGGCTACGACCTGTGTCGTTTACTGGTGGGATCGCGAGGCAAGCTGGGCACGATCACGCAACTGACATTCAAGTTGAAACCGCTTCCAGTCCAGCAGGGCCTGCTGGTGGCCGGATTTCGGTCACTGAGAGATCTTGAGTCAGCTCTGGAGCGTCTGAATCTGACGGCAACGACTCCGGTGATTATGGATGTCATCAGCCGTTTTGCTGCGGCACGCCTGATCGCCACCGCGTTTCCAAAACTGGTTCAGACCGATAAGTTTTCTGACACGGCAGCCATCCTGGTTCTCGGCTTTGAAGGCCCGGCCGTATCGTGCCAGTGGCAATGTGGCATTTTGAAAGACGAACTTCAGGGAACAGCCGTCTGGACAGATGCGTCTGGCATTTCCAACGCGGCCGGCCATCTCGATGTTTTTGGTGTTTATTGCCAGACCGCGCAGGCCGCGTCTTTGGCAACGGCCGATGTTCCGTGGATGGCAAAAATTTCGACGCTGCCCTCCCGAGTGGTCTCGGCCATCAATGTGATGCAGGAAGCTGGCTGCGAAGTTTTTGGACGTGCTGGCAGCGGAACTTTAATTGTTCGGCCTGCAGCCAATGCGCTTCAGGATGGGCGAGTTACAGATGAGTCGCAGGCCTTTCAGCACCTGCAATCTCTTGTTGAAGATGGGATTGGCAGTATTGAAGTGCTTAAATCTTCGATCGCCCGATCTACAATGTCCGGTCCTGCAGTGCAGTCGATTACGAACAAACTTCAGGAGTTGCTTGGGTCCAAAACGACGCATTAGCAACAAACAGGCTCCTTAGGCATTCTTAGTATTCACACACGAGCGACGTTTACTTGTCGTTGTCGAGTGAACTCCGCTTCGAAGGAACAGACCGGTGTCAAATCCTGACAATTTATTGCCATCCAAACCTCTGCCACTGATCGGTCAGTCAATTCCGTACGATCGATTTTTGGACTGCGTGCACTGTGGACTTTGTACGGCTTCCTGTCCCACCTATGTCGAAACCGGCGACGAAAACGACAGTCCTCGAGGCCGCATTTATCTGATGCGAGCCGTTGTCGACGGTCGACTGGACCTGACAGAAAAGGTCCGCCATCATCTCGATCTGTGTCTCGACTGTCGCAGTTGCGAAACAGCCTGCCCGAGTGGAGTTCAGTACGGCCGACTTATTGAGCCGTTTCGCGTCGAGATGCATCAGCTTCCGACGGATGCAACGTCTTCGCCTTCATCGAATGACTCGGCAGCAGCGCGTCAGGCCAAGCCTCCTGCAGAGCATCAGCCGGACTGGTTTCATCGTTGGGTAATGTACGGGCTGTTCCCGGATCGCAATCGAATGAAGTGGGCACTGACGCCGGCTCGCTGGATGCAGCGACTGGGCCTTGATCGTGCCATGGACAAGCTGGGAATCAACCGTCTGTTGCCCGAGCGTCTGCAACGGATGCAGTCGCAGTTGCCGACCCTGAAGTCGCCGCTTCCCGAACTGCCTTCGTTTCTACCGGCTCGAGGACCACGTCGCGCGAAGGTTGCGCTATTCATCGGCTGCGTGGCGGATGCCATGTTTCGGCATGTGCACTGGGCCACGGCTCGCGTACTGCAGGAGAACGGCTGCGATGTCGTGATCCCCGGTGCGCAGGGCTGCTGTGGAGCTATTCATTATCACAGCGGTGCGTCACAGCCCGCGATGGATCTGATGAAGAAGAACGTATCCGCGTTTGATGATCCCACCATCGACGCGATCATTGTCAACGTGGCTGGCTGCGGCGCGATGCTGAAGGACTATGCCCATATCGCTCAGGAACTGACGCACACTAAAGGAACAGAAGCCTCCACACACCACGACACGACTTCGGCCGAGGCTAAATTCTGCGGACGAGTCAAAGACATCAGTGAGTTCCTGATCAAACTGGGCCCCGTGGTGCCAAAAGGCCAGCTGGACGCGGTTGTCGCCTATCAGGATGCCTGCCATCTGCAGCACGCTCAGAAGATCCGTCAGCAGCCGCGCGATCTGCTGAAATTGATTCCAGGCATTACGCTGCGTGCCATCAATGAGCCGGAACTTTGCTGCGGTGCGGCAGGAAGTTACAACCTGACTCAGCCTGAAATGGCCGATCGGCTGGGCCAGCGAAAAGTGAACTGCCTGCTGGAAGTGAAACCTGACCTGATCGTGTCAGGCAATGCGGGATGTTCGCTGCAGCTGCAGGCTCAGCTTAAGAAAGCGGGAGCTCACGTGCCGGTCGTTCATCCGATGGAACTTCTGGACCTCAGCTACCGCGGGGGCAAGCTCAGCGAACTGTGATGCGGGCTGTGCGGAATCGAAGGATCCTTCGCCGATTTGAAACTGCGTAGCGAACAGCCACGGGAAAGCGCACAGTCTCGGGAAAGACAACAGCCTCAGTGCCCATCTTTCAATGATTGGCATTGGTGTGCTAATGTCAGACAAAACGAGCGTTCGCTGGTGATGTTCTTCCGTTCCCGACATAGTCCCGGTGCTCGGGATCGACAGGCTGAACGTTTTTTGGCAAATTCGAAAATCGAGACCGGTTTTTCAGACTCTGAAATTTGCGACAGGGGTTTGAACGCTCGCATCGCCAATGTTGACAGTGATTTTTCGGCGACACCCTAACTTTCCGAATCGGAGTTACCCTCATGTTTGCACCGCGTCTTGTGCGTCAATTGGCTCTCTTCAGCCTTCTGACAATTTGCAGCTCATCCCTGGTCGTTGCCCAGGAAGGCCAAAATGGGGGCCGTCAGGGAGGCGGGCGAGGATTTGGCGGCTGGGGTGGCGGCGGCATGATGCGCGGTCCGCAGATTGACCGAGCGACATTGCTGCGAGCGGACAAGGTCCGTCAGGAATTGAAGATCGAAGAAGCGCAGGCCGCTACGATTGATGCCGCGTTGATGGCTTATCGTGAAGAACGTGAAGCCAGCCCGCGTCCGGATCGAGACGCTTTCGAAAAGATGACTGAAGATGAGCGAAACGCGTACTTCGAGAAGTCTCGCAAAGAACGTGAAGAGCTGAGCAAAAAGACAGACGAGATTCTTGCGGCTCTGCTTGAGGAACCTCAGACAAAGCGTCTGGACGAAATCGCAATTCAGGCTCGCATGTTGTTCTCTGCCAGCGCGACTCTCAAAGCGGACGACGTCAAGCAGAAACTGACGATCACTGAAGAACAGGTTGCCAGGCTGGACGAAGCAGAAAAGGCGGCTGGCACCGAAATGCAGAAGATGTTTGAGGAGATGCGAGCCAACGGTGGCGGTGCTCCTGGCGGCGGTGGCCCCGGCGGACCGGGCGGTGATGCAATGCGAACGAAGATGGAAGAGATGCGAAAGAAGTCAACGGACTCAGCACTCGCCGTACTGACAGCCGAGCAGAAGACCGCTCTGGATGGTCTCAAGGGCGCAGCATTCGAATTGGATATTCGATCACTTATGGGCGGACGCGGACAGGGCGGTGGTCGCGGTCGTGGTGGTCGTCCGCCGGCTGAATAACGAATGGCTTCTCGGCAGGCTCCGGTTTTCGTGAGCCTGCAAAGCCGGAATGTGAATCGTTCCAACAACATGAAAGGCGACAGCGTAAAGCTGTCGCCTTTTTGCATTGGTGGTTTTCACAAATCACAGATCTCACTACGTCTTTGCCGGTTGCACATTGTCCGGATGACAGGCGAAGTTTGAATGGCAGGCAAACGCGGGCAATAGCGGCATCGCCAGCAAAGAGAAGGCAGGAAACAGCAGCAGGCCGTTTGCAGGCCCGAGAGCAATTGCCAGCAGGTGATGCAGAGGAATCAGCAGCACGCCACACAAACAGGCCACGACTGCTGTTCGCAATAACGGGCTGCGAATGGACAGCGTCGCCACGATGGCAAACATCGCGGGCACAGACAGCAGATAGCTGAACGCAGGAATGAAGTAAGAAACCACCACACAGGTTGCTGCATGCGCGAGCCATAAAGCCCACCACACTGTCTGACCATCGATTCTTCTAAGCATGCCGTGCATCAGTCCGCAGCAGATAGCCAGACTGATGATCCATTCCAGCAATGAAATCCAATGTCCGTGGGGCACGAAAGCTTTGGGCAATAATGAAGAACCATAAATCGACTGACTGAAGACCCAGCCAAGTCCCATCATCAGCGGCAGCAGAAGGGCCATCGTTACCCACACGCGAACCACGTCACGGTAACGTTTGTCGCGCAACAGCGGACCTCCGTAAATCCGGACTGCCACAAACAGAAGCACGATGCGAATCGGAATATTCCATGACGCGGGCACACAAATCACAGATTGTCCCAGTACGTCAAAGAAGATTGCATCCGACGACGGGGCCGACAAATCTTCGTCGGATTCCGCGATCGCTCGCGCGACATTCAACGCGGTATCGCCAAGATGCTGCAGGCTGCGGCTGTCCAGATTTTCCAGCGTGTCTGTGGGCTGATGGTAATGATGGGCTCCATCAATGATCGCAAAATTCAGTCCGCGCCAACCGGCCTGACGAAACTCCGTGAAGTCCGTTCCATTTGGCAGCGACTTAT
>QWOO01000149.1 GCA_003669615.1 Planctomycetota bacterium | reverse complement strand
TTCGGTTCATGCTTTCAATCGAATGCGAAGCACGTGCCGGAAATGAAACAAATATGTCGAGCCCTGTTTTTCGCGATAAGCGTTTGAAACGGCAGAACACGATCACGCTTTCGCCGTCAGGCTGATGACATGTGATGTCGGAAAGAGGTCAGAGTCACACTAACGTCTTCCAAAATTTGCAAACCGACGGGCGACGAATGATGTAATTCCCGCAATAGCAAGTGCGTTAAATTCCGCCCTGAATTCCACAACAGCAAAAGACATCCCAGACTCACAGGCGATCCTTGAAACAGTCATCGCAAAAATCGGTTTGATGATAGAAGGCAGGTGCGTTGATGAACGAATCGACGTCAGTTCAGCGGATTGGATATGAAATCCGAGAACACCCCGCGTGCCGCATTGTCAAAGCTGCATTTCGATTGCGGACTGCCGCGATCTCCGGTAGTTTAGGAGACCTGCATATGCTTCTTTCGGCCGCCAGGATCCATCGTCGATGTCATCGCTGGTCGGTCCCCTCCGTCGTCTCCTCGCCTCTCGCATAAAGTTGTCGCCTCATGCACTCGAGACAACTCATCTCTATCGTCGCATTTGCCGTATTCGCAAGTCGTGCGATGTTTGACCACCCGCTGATCACGGCACAGGAAACGCCCGTGACAGAGGACCGAAGCGATGGCGCCGGACTTCACTTCTTTGAAACAAAGATCCGTCCCGTTCTTGTGCAGCACTGTTATGAATGCCACGCAGCAGATTCAAAAATTCTGCGAGGAGGCCTGCAGCTGGACAGTCGCGATGCCACGCTCAAAGGTGGTGACAGCGGCCCGGCACTGGTCGCCGGAAAGCCTGAAGCCAGTCTGCTGATTCAGGCTCTCAAGCATGAGTCGCTGGCGATGCCGCCCGATTCAAAACTGCCTGATCAGACAATCGCTGACTTTGAAGAATGGATCCGACTTGGAGCACCGGATCCCCGGGAGCAGACGAAAGCTGCACGCCTAAAACCTGTCGACTGGGACGCCGCAAAAAAGCACTGGGCGTTTCAGCCAATCGGTGATCCAATCCCTCCTGCGACATCAAAACCAGCATGGATCCAGTCGCCGATCGATCAGTTCGTTGCGCATCGCCTTGAGCACGAAGGCCTGACACCGGCAGCGCCAGCAGACAAGCGGACTCTTATTCGCCGAGCCACTTTTGATTTGACCGGCCTTCCTCCCACCGTTGATGAAGTCAACGCTTTCCTGGCAGACTCTGCGCCGGACAGTTTCGCGCGCGTGCTCGACCGGTTGCTTGCGTCGGCGCGTTATGGGGAACGCTGGGGCCGGCACTGGCTGGATCTGGTGCGTTACGCAACCAGCAATGGAGCGGATGAAAATCATGGACTGCCAAATGCGTGGCGATACCGTGACTGGGTCGTGCGGATGATCAATCAGGATCTGCCAATGGATCAGTTCATTGTGCAGCAGATGGCCGGCGATCTTTTGCCGGTTCCGTCCGACGAACAACAGGCGGGGGACATACTGACTGCAACCGGAATGCTGGTCATCGGTCCCAAAATGCTGGCCGAGCAGGATAAGGAAAAGATGATCATCGATATCGTTGACGAACAGGTCGACACGGTCGGTCGGACAATGCTCGGGCTGACCATGGGATGCGCACGTTGTCATGATCACAAATTTGATCCGATTGCGGCTCGCGACTATTACGCGATGGCCGGAATCTTTTACAGCACTCAGTCAATGGCCAACCGCGACTTCGTCTCTCAGTGGATGGAGCGACCGCTGCCTTCTCAGGAAATCACGGCCGCACGTGCTGAGCATCAGAAGAAAATTGATGCAGCGAAACAGGAGCTCGAACAACTGAAATCGCCAGCTGACGACGAATTCATCAAGCAGAAGAAAGCGGTTCTTGAGCAGCTTGAAAAAGAGATGCCTCAGTTCAGCATGGTGATGGCCACGCAGGAAAGCCAGCCGCAGGATCTGCCTATTCATTTGCGAGGCAACCACCTGAAGCCGGGCCCGGAAAAGATCCCGCGAGGAATGCCGACCATCCTGACGAGCGTCGCAGCAGCGCCCGAGATTTCCGCGACAGCGAGTGGCCGTCTGGAATTCGCCCAGTGGCTGGTCGCTCGTGAGAATCCCCTGACGGCCCGCGTGCTGATGAATCGAGTCTGGATGTGGCATTTTGGCAAGCCGCTGATGAAATCGCCGTCCAACTGGGGGCTGCAATCCGAGCCTCCTTCGCACCCGGAACTTCTCGACTGGCTGGCGCGATCGCTGATGAAAAATGGCTGGTCGCTGAAGTCTATGCACCGGACGATCATGCTGTCTTCCGTGTATCAGATGAGCAGCCGTTCGAATCCCGAGTATCAGGAACGCGATCCCGAAAATCGTCTGCTGTATCGCCAAAATCGTCGCAGACTGGAAGCCGAGCCCGTGCGTGACTCGATCCTGTTCGTTGGCGGCGGTCTTGATGAAACAATGGGAAACATGGCAGGCGGGGTCGATGCCAATCGTCGAGCCATTTATTTGCCCGTGGACCGAGCAGCGCTTTACGAAATGTTTTCCACATTCGATTACGTCGAAACAGCCAATCATATTGAGCAGCGTCCCGTCACAACAGTTCCCAACCAGGCGCTGTTTCTGATGAACAGCACGATGGTCTATGAACAGTCGCGGCGACTGATTGAACAACTGCCGACCACAGACCCATCGGTTCCCGTGCAGGATCTTGCACCGGTGGTCTCGACGATTTTTGAAAAGCTCTACAGTCGCCAGCCGTCTGCGGAAGAAATATCGCGGTGTATTGCGTTTCTGGAACAATCGGAGCAGGCGTTTGCGTCCACGACCGATGTTCGCGAGCGTCGTCTGCAGGCGTGGTCCGCTCTGTGTCGCACCTTGATTGCCGCCAACGATTTTATCTTCGTGGACTAATACAGATCTGAATCAACGCGGCATAGTCCGCCACTGCCTCCCGAACAAAGCAGCGTCCCCATGAATCATCAATTCAGTCGCCGACAACTTCTGCAGAACTGCGGTGCCGGATTTGGCGGCATTGCCCTTAACGATCTGCTGGCCCGCACAGCCTCGGCTGGGCAAAATTCGTCTGCAGCATCTAATCCGCTGCTAAGCCGACCGGGCCATTTTCCGGCTCGCGCGAAGCGTGTGATTTTTCTGTTCATGCACGGCGGGCCGTCGCATGTCGACACGTTCGATTACAAGCCATTGCTGGCCAAACATGACGGCCAGCCCCTGCCCTTTGAAAAGCCTCGAATTCAGTTTGCTCAGACCGGCAACCTTTTGAAGAGTCCGTGGAAATTTCGACAGTACGGGCAGAGCGGCGCGTGGGTCAGCGATCTGTTTCCCAATGTCGGTCGATGTGCGGATGACATCACGTTTATCAAATCCATTCACGGCTCCAACGAAGCACATGGCGGTGCGTTGTTGAAAATCAACACAGGCTCAGACACCTTCGTTCGGCCGAGCATGGGCGCATGGATCAGCTACGGCCTGGGCACGGAGAACGACAGTCTGCCGAGCTTTGTCACCATCAACCCAACTCTGGGCCATGGCGGCGTCCGCAATTTTGGCTCGGCGTTTCTTCCTCCCATCCATCAGGCAACTCGCATCGCCACGTCACGTGACAATGGTCAGACCCGAGCGAAAATCGCAAACCTGACGAATGAGCAGTCGTCGCGAGACGTGCAGCTGCTGCAACTAGGACTGCTTAGGGATCTCAATCGTTTACGAGCCGACAGTTCATTGACTTCCAGAAATGCAGGTCCGGATTCCGAACTGAATGCTCGTATCGATTCGTTCGAACTGGCGTTTTGCATGCAGACTGAGGCACCAGAAATTTTTGACTTGTCGAAAGAGACCGAGTCGACTCGGCAGCTTTACGGAATCGATCAGGAACCCACAAGCAATTTCGGCACGCAGTGTTTGCTGGCACGTCGCCTTTCGGAATCCGGCGTTCGCTTTGTGCAGGTCTCGCACGCGTACTGGGATCAGCATTCAGAGCTGAAGGAAGAACATACGCGGCTGTCCGCTGAAGTCGACAAACCGATTGCCGGTCTGCTGCAGGATTTAAAACAGCGGGGACTTCTGGAAGACACGATCCTGATGTGGGGTGCCGAGTTCGGTCGAACCCCGACGGCTCAGGGGAATAATGGCCGCGACCATAATCCTCACGCGTTTACGTACTGGATGGCGGGCGGTGGCGTAAAAGCCGGCTTCAGCTATGGCGAATCGGACGACTTTGGATTTTACGCCGCCGAAAACAAAGTCCACGTCCACGACCTGCACGCCACGATCCTGCATCTCCTCGGATTGGACCATGAGCAACTGACATTCCGCTACGGCGGCCGCGACTTCCGGCTCACGGACGTCGAAGGCAAACTTGTCTCCGACATTATCGCCTGACCAAAGTTCCGCCCCCTCGTTCCAGGGCTCCAGCGTTCTCGTTCAAGGGCTACAGCCCTGGAACGCACTGCCAGGAGGCTCCAGCCTCCTCCGCAAAAAACTCTCGCACCATGTCCAGCAATGATACCGCTGACGGAACGCGACCCGCGTCAATGGCCGCTGAAAGTCCTGCTAATGATTCCTGTGCATCGTGAAGATACGAGGGGCTGAAAGCGTTGAGGTTTCGGTCATGGAATCACCGACCGACGTGGTCAGGCATTCCATGACTTGCAATTGCTGTCATGGCTTCTCGGACACGGCACAGATGCAAACCATTTTTCCGCAGCCCGGGCAGCCATGACCGTACTTCTGCTGAACCGCTTCCGTCAGATTAATTCCAGCCACGTTGGCGATTGTCGCCAGCCACGCCAGCACGTCGGCAAACTCTTTCGCGATGTCCTCTTTGGGCGACTCCCTCAAAGCCGCCGCCAGTTCGCCGATCTCTTCCATCAGCCACATGAAAGTCCCTTCAACGCCACGTGCCTGATCTTTGCTGGAGTACATCCGATCGATCAGCTGTTGAAGTTCGTCAAGTGTCATGGCTGGCCTTAAAGAAGGGAACAAATTCAGAACAGAGTATGCGCGAACATTGGCGTCTAATCACAACGACTGTTGGCAAAATTTATTTGCCAAGTTCCTTCACGATCGACTCAGCTCCGTAAACAACTTTGAGTGCCTCGCGAATGGCGCTGGAGTGAACGGAAACGGAGCGAGCCTGCTTGTCTGTGTAGACAAAGTTGCCGGATAACGACTGAATGTTTCCGTCAAAAATCAACCCCACCAGTTCGCCCTTGCGATTCACAACAGGGCTCCCTGAATTGCCTCCGATAATGTCCGCCGTACAAACAAAGTTGAATGGCGTTTCCTTATTGAGTCCGTCAGCCGATTTCTTCCAGGAAGCTGGCAGAACATAGTCTGTCTGGCCTTCGTGCGTCTTTTCGTGATCATAAGCGCCACCCATATTCGTCCAGGCCGGGATCTGCTGGCCATCCTGTTCGTATCCCATCACCGGACCAAACGCAAGGCGAAGCGTGAAGGTCGCATCGGGATAAGTGGCCGTCCCTTCCGTCGCAAATTTCGCCTCTGCAATCTTCGCATAGGCCTGCTTGTCCTGCTCATCCAGTTGGTCGGTGATCACGCGAATTCTACGGACCTCCGGATTGATGATTTTCGCCAGCTGAATCAGGGGATCTGTGCTTTCCACAATGGCCTGCAAGCCACCTGCCGCGACAGCCTTGCGATTTTCAACGCTCAACAGTTTTGTACCGCCAATCAATTCGGCCGCACGATCGGACGGACTTTTCCCCGCCAGAATTTCCTGACACAGCGGATGATCAAAGCCGCGTTGCTCCAGCGTTTTCGCAATCGAATCGGCCAGCAGCACCTGATCGAGATCTGTATAAATCGGTGCCTCGGAATAAAGTTGCTGCAACAGAGACTCGCGGCCAGCCTCGGAGAATTCAGGAAGTCTTTCTCCCGATGGCTTTTGATCTTCTTCCGCCATCTGGACCAGCTGCAGGGCAATGCCAAACAAATGACTGTTTACTGCCACGCCTTTTCCGAGTAGCTCGGCACGCTTCTGAGTGGTCTCTGCAATCGTTTGCCATGCAGAAGCCAGCGGCTTCAATTTGGGATCTGCATTCACGGCTTCCAGCAACGCCTTTTCAGCAGCCGCTTTATCCGCGAGAACCTGTGGATCCTGAAGTCCGGCCAGCATACCCAGTCGCGCTTTGCGGGAGTTTTGAACGCCGAACAGTTCATCTCGAGCTCGGCGAGCATTCTCTTTGCTCCGCAAACCATACTGCTGCAGCAGGATTTCCTGACGACGCAGGCTGGACATGATGTAAGGCAGATTCAGATCTCGCTGAAATTTCAACGCATCCATCGTCAAAATGCGGCTGGTCCGCCCCGGATTGCCGGAGACAAACACAACATCATTTTCCACCGGGCCATCAGCCGACCATTTCAGAAAATGCTCGATCTTCGCCGGCTTGTCGTTTTCGTAAACTCGAAAAATCGTGGCATCAAGGCAGTAGCGAGGATACTCAAAATTGTCCGCATCTCCGCCAAAGAATGCGATCGCCGTTTCCGGAGCCCAAACCAGACGAACATCGGTGTACTTCTTGTACTGATACAGATGATAGCGGCCGCCGCCGTAAAGTGTGGTGACCGTGCTTTTCAGACCCGATGCATCCAAAGCTTCTTTTTCAATCTTTGCGATCACGGCACGTCTGGCAGCCACCGCCTGTTCGGTCGTCATTTCAGACGTCACGGCCTGCTTCACAGTCTCGGTCACATCCTGGATGTTGACGAGTTGGTTAAGTTCCAGGTCCGGAGCTTTCAGTTCCTCAGCGGTTGTCTTTGCCAGAAACCCGACTTCCATAATGTTGCGTTCGGGAGTCGACAGCTTAAACAGGGTGTCTGATCCGACATGATGATTGGTCAGCACCAGTCCGCTGCTGGAAATGAAAGACGCTGAACCTCCGACATTGAAGCGAACGCTCGACTTCATCAAATGCTCGGCCCATTCCGCCGAAGGTTCAAAGTCATACTTCTGACGCAGCATGTCAACGGGCAAATCGTTGAACAGCCACATGCCTTCATCACCTCTGACGAAACGAGTACTCATAGACAGCACCGTGATGAGACCAAACAGATGAATGAATTTCATGAGGAGTTGCACTTCAAGATAGAGAGGTCTGCGTGTGAAGCAGTAAGCCGTCGTACTTTTCAAGCCGCTATTCCACGATTCAACCAGGCACAAGTCAGCTGGCAGCCGAGGACGAAGTCAGATATTTGTCGACATCATTGCTGACGATGACGCCATAATTCACAGCTCCAAGCCAGCCAGACATGATGATTCCTACGCTGCCGGCATGAAAGAGTCCACTGATTTGTTGCGGCAGATCACGGCTGACCTGCAGTCCTTCGAACTTAGTACCGAAAGACGATCCGGCGAGATGTCGTGTGTAACGCTCGAATGTTTTGGGCGTCGCGGCTTCGATATGATCAAGCCTGGCACGAATGTCGGGAACGTATTTTTCCAGGCAAACCAGGGTAGACTCAATCAGGTCTTTTTTTGCCGCTTCGTAGTCGGCCTCCGACAGTTCAGTCCAGTCGCGGTAGTTAGCATTCGTAGAAGAAACGACCAGCCATCGATCGCTGCCCGGACGCGTCTCCGGATAATAAAAGCTGAAGGTACGACTGCTCACGTCGCGACTGAGCATCGCATCAATATCAAACCCCTTATGCTCTGAATGAAACAGCAGATCGCCGCAGGACGAGTCAAAACTCTCCCCGGCCTTCAATGCCATATACACCTGGCAGGAACTGTTATTGAGACGAACAGCCTTGGCATCGTCGACAAATTTGCGATCAAAATGTTCCAGCCCAACAAGGTTTTCGATAGTGGATTTCACGTTCGCATTGGAGACAACAGAGCGACATGCAATCCTCTTGCCGTTGACGATAACTGCGGTAACCGCGCGGTCATCGCTGACTTCAATCTTTGTGACCAGGCTGCGGATCCGAATATCAACTCCGTTGCGAATCAGCTCTTCTCGCATCTTCGTGACGAGAGCATCCGTACCACCTTCGAATGTATAAACTCCCTTCTGCATGAAGTTGGAGAAAACAATCCCGTAAGTGATCGCGGGATCCTCGAGCGTCGAGCCATTGGCGTATGTGATGGGTTCCATCAGCATGCGCACGACATCGTCGCGTCCAGGAAAGAACTGTTCGAACAGCTCTCGAGTTGTCCGGGACTGTTCGTCGAAGAAATTCATCCCGCGAGCCGTGTCAAAAAACTGCTGGACCGTCTCATGGGCGATCCCGAAGTGTTCGACAAGGATTCGTGTAAAGTCTTCCCGAGTGAAGGTTGTCCTCAGGGAAAACTGTGGGTTCTCGAATCGGATCCCTTTCAGAGGAACGATCGAGTCGGCAATTTCACGAGTCCAGTATTTGCGACAGCTCTTGATCATCCCATGAGGAAATCCATGAAGGGAGATATCAAAGATGTGTCCGCCAGCGCGTTTGAACCACGTCGCCATGCCGCCCAGCTGGTAATGGTGTTCCAGCAACAGGACGCTGAATCCCTGCCGCGCGAGGATATTCGCAGACGTCAGGCCGGCGAGCCCGCTGCCGATCACGACCACATCGTAAGCGTCTTTTGTACCCTTAAGAAAATCACGCGGCATTCGAATCTCGAGGACAGTCAAAACAGGCGAAAATCAATCAAGAAGTTCCGGGGGGAGACTAGCAAATCCAGATCAGCAACTTCAAACGGTTCACGTCTTCCGCGAAGAAACCCCTCAGGACTGCAAGAACCGGGAATTCGGCAGAGCGACATCAATGTCTACTCAAATTTTAAAAATTGTAAAAAGCAGGGTGAGACGGGGGTGTTGGCATTGCAACGTGCCTTTACCCGTTTTGACTGCTTGAGATAGAATCCCGAAACAGCGGGGTCGTGGTATCTCGCCAATGATGTGATCAATTTGACGCCAACTCAGGTCATTTCTATCAGCCTTGTCTGCGGAAATGGCGTCAAATTACGGTTTAAAATGCCCTGAAATTATTCGACTACTCAACCTATCTGATTATTAACACGGGCAAACACTGGTTAGAAAGCAAATGCTTCGACCACGATTGCTCGATGTCGACAGGACTTCCACGATGTGCTCAGGTGAATCCCGGGCAGGGAAGTCCAAACGACACTTTTTCCCACTGACCTTTCGGTGATCTCCATGAAACTCGCACTTTATTTTGCAATCCTGCTGACAACAGCTTTCGGCCCTGCGGCCGCTGCGATAGCCCAGTCTCCTCAAGATGCCCGCATCACGATCTCCCATCCGGGCTTCGGATCTCTCAAAGCGGATCTGAAGACGTTGATCGATCTGACTCTTCCCGCCGAGCAGTCTCAGTGGGAGAACATCGAGGGCTACATTGATACGTTTGCAATCGGGATCGATGACGGCCGGCCGGTGTTGGTGAGTGCAGTCACGGGAATTAAGCCGAACGCTCTGCTGATCTGGGTTCCACTTGCCGCAACTCCGCCACTATTTAAGGAATTTCGCGAGAACCTGGAATCACTGGGTTACGAAATTGCACGAGACTCAAAAGACCACAGCCTTTACCAGATCAGTCAGGATCCGGAATTTGGCTGGCTGCGAGTTGTTGCTGAAACCAAATACGCTGTTTTCGTGCTGACCAGTGACAAGGCTACGATGCCTGCGCTGAAGAATCTGATCCTGAAGGTGCAGATGCCTGAAGGTGAAATCGTCGGCAATATGAGTGCAGAAATATTGAACACTGATGGTTCACAGGAAGCTCAGAAGCATCGTCGTGATGCATTTGGCGAAGTTCGTCGAGTCAGCATGGAAGCTGTACAGAAGCGACCAGAAGAATCTGCTACGGAATTTGACCTGCGTAAACTGGCCGTCAAGCAGCAGATGGACGAAGGTGAACGACTGCTGGCTGAAGCCGGACGCATCGCCATGATTCTAAAGCTGGATAAGAAAACCCCAGCCGCTCCAGTAGCCTCTTTGTCCGTCTCGGCGACCGCGATCATGGGTTCGTCTCTGGCCGACGCAATCAACCAGATCGGTACACAGCCGGATGCCTTCGCTGGGCTCGCGAAATTCCCGGGTTCTGCACTTTCGGGACGACTGAATCACCCGGTCGACCCAATGCGACAGGCGAACATTCTTGCGTTCCTGAGTTTGACCGAGAAGGACATGGCCGACCGCCTGAAATCGTCCAAAGAGCGTACCGACGCTGAAAAGGAAATGTCCAACAAAGTGACCACGGGCGTATTGGATGTCATGCGCAGCAGCATCAACGCCGGATGGCTGAATGGTTTTATCGAAGCGATTCCTGACGGAAAGGGTGACTTTATCACCGTTGGAGCGTTTTCTTCTCCGGGTTCCGCCGGCCTGACAAAGGTACTGCCGGAACTTGCAAATGCCGGCAAAGGCAACCAGGTTCAAATGGATGTGGATGCTCAGGGTGACGTTGCCATCCACCGCGTTCAGCTTGCCGAAGGGTACATTGATCTGGTCGATCGCATATTTGGGGTGAAAAAAGATTTGTACATTGGAATCGGCCCGGCTCACGTTTGGCTGGCGTCTGGAACTGGCAGCGTTGAGCAAATGAAGAAGACAATCGAAGGGCTCGGCGAGCCACAGAAATCCGAAAATCCTGTCCACCTGGAAATCAGCTTGCTGCCCTGGGTTCAGCGATTTGAAGAGATCGCGAAGACCGCGGCTCCGGGCAAGACTCCTGAGGCTCTGGAACTGCAGCGAGAATGGGCACGTCGCCGATCTCGTGCGATCGCGTCATTTGCCAACGGCGGTGACAAACTTGTGCTGGACTTCCAGGTGAAAGACGGAGAAGTTAAGGGCGAGCTGACTCTGGAAGCCGGCATTCTTCGGTTTGGCGGAAAGCTGATGTCAGCCTTTTCGAAGGCAAACTTTGAGTAGGCGAAGTGTCGGAGGAATGGGCGCAAGCCGGAAGCAGCGCTTGCGCCACTGTCAAATTTCTGTCCTGCTCACCGTTGACGCTGTTGCATGTCCTGAATCCTGTGAGTGGTCCCGAAGGATAAGATGCCGGTCGCATGGACGGATCCGAAGATTTTGATGACCTCAACGATTCCGAGCTGATCGACGGCGGTCTGCCGGGAGATGAGTTTGCAGTTGAAGACATCGAATTGGCCTATCGGCAGGCACTCGAGGCGCTCGACGCTGCCGAGCGACAGATGGGAACAGTCTTCGTTGACTTTGCTGAATCACCGCCAGCATCGTCCAATGAAGATGAACAGGTCGCGCAGGGCCTCTCTATTGGCTCTCAACTGGCGGAGGATCTGAAGGCCACGGCTGCCGAATCCGAGGCCTCCAGTCAAGCCATTTTAGTGGATGGCATCCGCCGCGTGTCGCCTCGAGAAGTCATTGAAGCAGCTGTATTCGTTGGCGGTGACGTGGCTTTAACGGCCCGTAAATTGGCATCGCTGATCGGCCAGGATGTCGACAATCGCGTGGCTGTTTCGCTGGTGGACTCCCTGAATCAGGCGTACTCACGGGAAAATCGCCCCTACGAAATTCGCCTTCATGAAGGTGGCTATCGCCTGGAATTGCGTGAAGAGTTTTCCGACGTTTCCACACGCACTTTCGGGCTCGGCCCACGCGATGTCAGACTGTCACCCGATGTGCTTGAACTGCTCGCTTTTGTCGCGTGGAATCAACCGGTCGAGAAAGAAACGATTGAGTCCATCGATCGCCCCAATGCAATGTCGCTGCTTCGCCAGTTGCTGCGCCTGCAGCTCGTTGAACTTCAACGTACTGGCAGTAAGCGAGCGGATGTTTCCTACGTAACATCCGCAAAGTTTCTAAAGCTCTTCGGATTGAAATCCATCGCCGACCTTCCCACCGCGGATATCTTCTCCTTCAAGTAGTGACAGAATGCTTCCGCCGCTGACTTTTCAACCCATACTCAAGAGGATTCGCTGGGGCGGTCGTCGACTGGGTACGCTGCTCCATAAGCAAATTGGCGAAGCATGCGACTATGCGGAAAGCTGGGAGATCGCGGATCATGCAGATGGTCAGAGCCTGGTGGCCGATGGCCCGTTGGCCGGTCAGTCATTGTCCTCATTGATCCGGAATCACGGACAGGATTTACTCGGCCGCCAGTCGTTGGGATCGCAGTTTCCTCTGTTGATTAAATTCCTGGACGCCCACGACTGGTTATCGCTGCAGGTACATCCCGACGATCGCCTGGCGAAACAATTCAATCCGTCCGAAAATGGTAAGACTGAAGCATGGGTCATCATCGATTCGCAGCCGGACAGTCAGATCGCCGCAGGGCTCAGGGCCGGCGTCACCTCCGAGCAGTTTTGCGAGGCACTTCGAAACGGTACCGTGGAAAGTTGCCTGAATCTGATTTCCGTAAAACCGGGTGACTGCATCATGGTACCGGCGGGGACTGTCCACGCGCTTGGTCCCGGTATTGTGCTCGCTGAAGTGCAGCAGCAGAGCAATCTGACTTTCCGACTTTTCGACTGGGGCCGCGTGGACTCGTCGGGCAAGCCACGGCCTGTGCATGTAGAAGAGTCATTGGCATGTACCGACTTTACTCGCGGTCCCGTGGCTGCTGTTGAACCGGTTCAGCTCTGCGATTCATCCCACCCATTCGAAGAACTCGTACGGTGCGAACATTTTGTGATCCGTCGCCACCGATTTCTCGACCCCATCAGGATTTCCACTGACGATCGATTCCGAGTCCTCATCTGCCTCAATGGAAGCGCGGTCGTCAAATCCAAATACGGCAATGCTCAGATGCCCGTGGCGACAACCGTGCTGCTGCCAGCATGCTCCGGAGTGACGCAGGTCATCCCCACAGGCCCTGTCACGATGCTGGAAGTGCTGTGCCCCTGATTCCTGCACCGACAGCGTGAAACACGCAGCGCGGCCGAACTCTGGATTCTCAAGTAAATCCCCGGTTCAAATCTCCCGCAATTCTTCCCGATCACCCCATCTTCTCATCTGAGCCTCGTTCGGTTCACAGGCGGCTGTCTGTTGGGTAGAGTCTCTCAAAGTGAGAGCTTCAATAAGCAGACAGGTATCGTCACCATGGAAATGAGTTCCTGAGTGGCGACATCCTGATGAAGTCTCAGGACGGATCCGTGTTCATAAGTGGAAGGGAATCTGACTTTATGGATCGATCAGCACAACCAGCCGTTCATCTCGTGAATGGCTTACGACGCCTCGTGCAGGATATCAGAAAGAGCGAATCAGCCGACAACAAGGGGCTGACTGATGTTGTTTGCGGCGAGACAGGATTGCTGTCGTTCGGCGATGCAGGTGTGTCTTATTGTGGTCACCTGGTTGAGGAACTTGCGGAGCACCATTCATTTGAAAAAGTGATCTGGCTTCTTTTGCATCAGCAACTCCCGACAGAGGAAGAACTGGCGGACTGCAGCTCCATTCTCGCTGACACCGCTGTAATCGATCAGTCGAATGCCGAAATTCTTTCACGGCTTCCTTTGGGATCTCGCCCGCTCGACCTGTTTCCGCTTTGTGTTTCGCTACTGTCATTTTTTGATCCAACGCCTCAGGATAATAACGAAGAAAGTGCGCGATCTCGCGTCCTGCGTTTGTTGGCTCAGTTACCGCTCATCCTGTCGTCGGGACTGGGCGAAATCGTTGATTCGTCGCTGGTCCCTTCCACAGAACTTTCAGCCGACGAAACAGAACTGTCATGGGCCGGCCGTTTGTTGTTCCGTCTGAGAGGCGGAACGCAGCGACCAACCGCGTCCGAAGACGCTGCCATGAACGTGCTGATGATTTGCGAATGTCTCACAGAAATGCGGCCCGCATGCTTTGCTGCCAGGTTTGCAGCAAGCACGACCACGCATATCGTTTCGGCATTGCAGGCCGCAGCGGCCGTCTTCGTTTCACAGCTCCGAAACGATCCGTTCCTGTGGACCAGCGAACTTCTGAATGGGTTCCAAAATCCGGGACAGGCCGAAGCCTGGTGGCGACGTCGGGAAGGCCAGCCGATGCCGTTTGGCTTCGCATCCGAAACGGAAGACAATCGGTCGGCGATTCTTACGGACGTCTGCCGCACGATGCTGGGAAGCTTTGACCGAATTCGTGTAGAAGCCGTTGCTGCCAGACTTGAGAAACTGCAGTGGCACGAGCAACTTGTTCCTACCACCGACTGGACGGCTGCAAGACTAATGACGCTGCTGGATATTCCCGGCGATCGTCAGGCGCTTGTGGTTGTGATTTCCCGCATGGTGGGATGGGCCGCCCAGGCAATTGAACAGCAATCGTCTGGCATTAGCCTGCTTCCAACCTTACGCTACGGTTCCTGAACAGGTTCTTGGCGGTTTTGGCTCAACGCGATTTTTCGCAGGGGCCATTTTGACGATCGCCTCCGGACCCTGATTTCAGATTCCTCAATTCCCTCTGATGTTTTTCTGTGGTTTTCCATGTCTGTCGCATTTCAGCAATGTATCCATCCCGATTGTGCCGCCACCTTTGATGTCGGACAAATTCTGACGGCCTGCCCAAAGTGCGGCAGTCTTCTGGACGTCAGCTACGACTGGAACGCGATCCCGGTTCCAATGTCGCTGGCTGAGTTCGAGCGACGATGGACGACGCGTCTGAATCCTGTCGATTACAGCGGCGTCTGGCGATTTCGTGAACTGCTGCGTTTCGCCTCTGACGAACAAATTGTCACGATCGGAGAAGGTCAGACAATTCTGCAGAAGAACGATCTGCTGGCCAAACAGTGTGGCATGAAAAGCGGTTCACTTTTCCTTCAGTATGAAGGCATGAACCCGTCCGGCAGTTTTAAAGACAACGGAATGACGGCCGCTTCCACGCATGCCCGAATGGTCGGGGCGAAAATGACGGCTTGCGCATCAACCGGAAACACCAGTGCCTCGCTGGCGATCTACGCCGGTGTTACGGGACACTTCAAGTGCATCGTGTTCATCGGAAGCGGAAAAATTGCCTTCGGTAAACTGTCACAGGCACTCGACTATGGTGCCAAGACGATTCAGATCAAAGGCGACTTTGATGATGCGCTGGCTCGTGTTCGTGACATCTGCTCCAAGCATCCCATCTACCTTTGCAACAGCGTGAATCCATTCCGACTGGAAGGCCAGAAGACGATTATGCTGCGAGTCCTTGAAGGACTCGGCTGGCAGGTTCCCGACTGGATTGTCGTCCCCGGCGGAAATCTTGGGAACAGCAGCGCGTTCGGTAAGATGTTTATGGAACTGAAGATGCTTGGGCTGATCGATCGAGTCCCGCGTCTGGCGATCATCAATGCATCCGGAGCAGACACTCTGGATGAATTTGTGAACGACGAGAAATTGGTTTGGAATGAAGGTCGTCCAAATGCCGTTCAGATTTCATCCCGCTACAGCGAAATGGATCGTCAGAATGATCGAGCCTCCACGCTGGCGAGCGCCATCGAAATCAATCGCCCGGTGAATCTGGAAAAAGCGCTGCGAGCTCTCTCGGTTTGCAACGGCGTCGTGCGTAAAGTTTCCGATCAGGAAATTATCGACTGCCGCGCACGCATTGCGGCGTCAGGCTTTGGTTGCGAACCGGCCAGTGGAGCGACAGTCGCCGGAGTTATGCAGTTGCGTAAAGAGGGTCTGATTCAGGCTGATGATCGAGTCGTCTGCATTTTGACGGGACATCAACTGAAGGACCCTGATTTGACGATGGCCTACCATTCGCGTGATCCGGAACTGATGAGCAAGAAATTGATCCCGGCCGGAGTTACTTCCACACCATTTGCGAATCCGCCAATTGCAGTCAACAACGACGAAGGTGAAATCCTGAAGGCGCTCGGCCTTTCGTAGCTTCCGAAAGCAACGACGGCGTCGCGATCCACGCAGCGCTGCCTGGCTCCCTGCCACTGTCTTCCCTGGAAGCATGCCTCAGCGCTGACGGACATCGCGAGAACCTGCGGAGTCGCTGACTAAAAGTCCGCGTGGCCGGGTGTTCGTGGAAACGGAATGACGTCGCGGATGTTGGTCATCCCTGTAATCAGCAATACGGCACGTTCCAGGCCCAGGCCAAAGCCAGCATGTGGCACCGTGCCGTAACGGCGAAGATCGATGTACCACCAGTAATCTTCTGGATTCAAGTGGCATTCCTGCATGCGTTGAATAAGCACATCAAGTCGCTCTTCACGCTGGCTGCCGCCAATGATTTCGCCGACACCCGGAACCAGAACGTCCATCGCTCGCACGGTTTTTCCGTCTTCATTGCACCGCATATAAAACGGCTTCAATGTGCGAGGATAGTTGAACAGAATGACCGGCTGGCCAAAGTGCTCTTCAGTCAGAAATCGTTCATGCTCTGTTTGGAGATCGCTGCCCCATTCCACTGCGTAGTTAAACTTTCGGCCGCTCTTCTGAATAATCTCGATGGCTTCCGTGTAGGGCAGACGAATGAATTCTTTGTTGCGAATGTTCTCCAGCTTGCTCAGCACCGTGTTGTCGATCCGGTCGTTAAAGAACGCCATATCGTCGGGGCACTTTTCGAGAACATCGTTAATCATCGCCTTGATGAAGGCTTCCGCGAGATCCATGTTGTCTGGCAGTTCATAGAACGGCATTTCTGGTTCGACCATCCAGAACTCCGCCAGATGCCGAGTCGTGTTGCTGTTCTCTGCACGGAAGGTTGGACCAAAGGTGTAACAGTCTCCGACTGCAGTGGCATACGTTTCGGCTTCCAACTGGCCGCTGACCGTGAGTGACGCGGGCTTCGCAAAAAAGTCCTGCTTCCAGTCGATGTTGTCGATCTGTTTTTTGGCGAGCATTGCCAAATCCAGCGTTGTAACCTGGAACATCTCCCCCGCACCTTCGCAATCGCTGGTGGTGATGATCGGTGTATTCAAATACAGGAAACCGCGCTGCTGAAAAAAATTATGTACTGACCAGCTGATGCAGTTGCGAACGCGGGCCACCGCACCAAACGTATTGGTGCGAGCCCGCAGATGGGCGATCTCCCGCAGAAATTCCATGCTGTGTCCCTTTTTCTGCAAAGGGAACGTGGCGGGATCTGCCACGCCAAGCACAGTCAGCGACGAAGCATGCAATTCTATGCGCTGCCCTTTGCCGGGCGATTCCTTCAGAGTCCCCTCGATGGAAAGGCTGGCTCCTGTCGTGACATCCTTGATGCAATCGGCATATCCGGGGACGCTGTTTTCAACAACCACCTGCAGATTCTTCAGGCAGCTGCCGTCGTTGAGTTCAATGAAGGAGAAACCATTCTTGGAATCTCGCCGAGTCCTCACCCAACCTTTAGCAACGATAGAGGTTTCCGGCTGACCGTCTCGAAGAATGCTGGCGATGCGTGTGACTGGCATAGCAAAGTCGCTTAGTGAACAATGAAATGGGAACAAAAATGGCCGCAGCAGATCATAGAGATCCGAATCCGTTTTGGCTGCGCGGAATGTCTATCCGATCAACTGTCGGATGGATTATTGATCGGTCCGCAGATGGCCGAGACTGCATGGCCGCAATGCCCGGAACAGAAAGCTACGGATGATGTCGCGCAGCGAACTGCGCTGTCTGCCGATGCAACGCTGCATCAGGCCCGTGGAGGCAGGACCCAGATTTCGTCAAAATCAAAGGGCTGCTCGGAACGATATCCCTCGTGGCGAATCAGTTCCAAAACGGCCAGGAAGATACCCACAATGCGGGACTGAATCTTCTCCCCTTCGAAGAACGAGCTGAATGCAACACGTCCTTCAATCTGAATTCTGTCACGAATCTTCTCCTGAAAGACGGACATGGGAGTCTCGTCCATCCGGATCGCAATTTCCTTTTCGAGATTCGGAATTCGCACAATGCGGGACAGGGCACTCACAAGGTCCCAAAGTTCCACTTCTCGAATGCGATCATCAGACCGATCTCGATTGGCGGACGGACGGTCGCTGCTGAGCCTTGGGAATCTCTCCAGCCACTCTGAAGCACGCTCATCAAGTAATCTTGATGCTTCTTTGTAGCGTCGATACTCCATAAGACGGGCGATCAGGTCGCTGCCGGTCTCTTCTTCAGGAGCATCCGGGACGACTTCGACAACAGTCGGCAGAACCTCGCGACTTTTGATTTCCAGAAGCGTGCTCGCGACCACGACGAAGTCGCCGATCAGATCAAAATCCAGAAACTCCAGAACGTCAATGTAGTCAAGAAAATCGGTCGTGATTTTCGCCAGAGACATTGAACAAACGTCGACCTCCTGCTTCCGAACGAGATACAGCAGCAGGTCCAAAGGGCCGGCAAAAATCCCGGCATCAATGCGATAGTCGGTCAGGGTCATAGCGGCACTGCTCGAACGAGGGTTCTCGATCCTTTGCACTCCGGCAAAAATTGCCGGTCCATGCTCAGGGCGATTTGTTAATCAGCATCGTCCCCGCAACCGGCACGACTGGATTATTTCCCCGGCATCTCCGATGCAAATTTCAATCTTCACTGAAGTGCTGTGCGGAACGGTCGTCGCAGATGAAGGAACTTTGGGAACTTGGTTGTTAGGAGGGCGTCAGATGGACCATGATGCGGTTTTGTGTGCTTGTTATCCTGAGCGGTTCATGAATCGCGTCTAACGCGATCATTGCAGTGGCGAGCGGGCGGAGACCGGTTCGGCGTTCTGCGTCAAGGTGAACCGAGTTGAGGGCAGTCTGCCCGTTTTCGACAGCAATGTGGAATTCTGAACATGGCCATTGAGTTTGACTGCCCATCGTGCAATTCAACGATTCGCGTTCCGGATGCCTATGGTGGTAAGCAGGGTCGCTGCCCCAAATGCGACACTCGCCTGCTGGTTCCCACCGTGCTTCGTCCGGAGAACGTGGCCGCGTCTGCTTCGACGGCGACTACAAATACAGTGTCGTCAGGCTCATCGACGACCGATCTTCCGGTCGCCGAAACATTCGCCGTTCAAACATCAACCAGGACGACTCGCAAACGCTCCGCGCGCCGTCGCCCCAGTCGGGCACTTGTCATTGGTATGCCAGTGCTCGGCTTCTTGGTTCTTCTGGCCATCATAGGATTCGCCGTCACCAGCAGTCTTCCGGAATTGAATGGCGAGCTTGCAGCAACTCGGATTGAAGCGAAAAGCCTTCCCAAAGTAATGATCCCGTGGGCAGACACAGGGCTGTCCGAAGATGAGCGGAAAACGCTGGGCGACTTCCTGACAACAACTCCGGAGACCTTGTCGAGCCAGGTCATGACATGCCGTCTGATAGGCGCTGCGGAAGGAATCGAAGTTCAGCTCACGGCCGGATCGACTCACGAATGGTGTATGGTTCAGACTGCAAACAATAAACCGCTGGCCTTGTGGCTGAAACGCGAACGTCCGGCTTTAAACGCCAAACGCATTCAGATCCTCCGCGCAGCGCTGGCAGATTATTGCCGTGACAAGCTGACTCAGATCGCCGGAGAACCAGTTTCCATCAACGTAATAGCCGTTCGCAATGACGTCGGAATCAATGCCTGTGGCGATGCGTTGAGCTTTGTTGTGGAAGCTTCGACCGGCAATAAACAAATTCCGTGTTCTTATGAAGATGACGCTGGCAACATCTACTTCTGCGTTCCTCGCGGAACGACGTCCTTCGCGATCCACGGTCGCAATTTGCCGGACGGTTCCAAACCATTTGCCGGCGAATACACCGCTGTTGCTGCCAGCATATCACGACCGGCCGTTGAGCCGACTTCTGCGACCGACTCGACTGAAAAGCCCGCATCCAAAGGAGACGATTCCGAAGAGATGCCGGGCTCCGCTGAGAAAAACGAGGACGGTATGGATCCGCCTGGGGATGAAATGCAGCAGGACTCAGCTTCCGAAGGCAAATCCAAACAAAAGCCGACCATGAACGAACCGAGCATGGAAATGGATTCGGGGATGCCGATGAAGATGGATGAAATGTCGCCGCCTTCGAATGGGAAGGCACTGTTTAAGGATGAAGACGAGATGGACGAAGAGATGATGCCCAAGGCGAAGATGAAGGGATCAAAAAACTGACGTCCTTCAATCGCACCAGTTTCTGAAGAACCGCATCACTTCAACAGGGCTCGACGAGCATACTCCAGGGCATCCATCAGAGCGGTGATGTCATCTTCCGTGTTGTAGGCCGCAAGGCTCACGCGAGTCGTTGCGGAAACACCCAAATAGCTATGCAGCGGCATGGTGCAGTGATGCCCGTGACGGGTAAACACGCCTTTGTGATCCAGCATCGCTGCCAGATCCTCGGGGTGAATGCCATCAATACGGAAGCTGACGATTCCTCCACGCTGAGCCAGCTCGGGGCCGTAGATTTTCATCCCAGGAATCAGCTGCATACGTTCAATCGCCGACTTCAGCAACGTCTGCTCATGCTGATGAATCGCTTCCAGCCCGATATCTTCTGTCCAGCGAACCGCCGCCCCCAGCGCGATGGCCTGCACGATCGGCATCGTGCCGGCTTCGAACTTGGCAGGCGCCGCGGACCATGTCGATGCCTCAACATGCACCTGAGAAATCATATGGCCGCCGAACAGGATCGGATCCGTTTCTTCCAGACGAGCGGGCTTACCATACAGGATACCGACGCCGGTCGGACCATACAGTTTATGACCGCTGAAGACCAGAAAATCCACATCGTCAGCAATCACGTTTGTCGGCAGATGAGGTACGCTTTGCGCGCCATCGACAACCACGCAGGCTCCAACAGCATGCGCTCTGCGAACCAACTCCGGAATGGGATTGATCGTTCCGAGCATGTTGGACATCCCGGTGACTGCAACAACCTTTGTGCGACGATTCAGGACCTGATCCAGTTGCGTCAAATCCAGCTGACCATCCGGGGTCAACGGGATCAATCGCAGCGTTGCACCACGTTCTTTGGCAAGCTGCTGCCACGGTACAAAGTTGGCATGATGCTCCATCACGGTTGTCAGGATTTCGTCACCGGCCTGAACGTGTCTTCG
>QWOO01000147.1 GCA_003669615.1 Planctomycetota bacterium | reverse complement strand
GCGTCGGTCACTACCCTTACAAGCTCTGACGTCGATGGAGGCATCGCGAGTTACGTGATCGCCGGGGGAAATGATCGGGATCTATTCCAGATCAACACCACCACGGGCATATTGGAATTCGTTACGGCTCAGAGCTTTCTGTCGCCCATTGATGCGAACGGTGACAATGTCTACGAAGTCCAGGTGCGAGCGATCGATGGAAACGGGGGTTCCGATACTCAGTCACTTCAGATCCATCTGAAGAATGTTAATGAGACACCACTATCGACTCCCGTGCCGACTGTTTCGGTTCTGGAAGATTCAATCCCGTTCGAAGTTTTAGTGGCCTCATCGTTCACTGACCCGGACCTTGATCTTCTGACCTGTCAGATCACCAATGTGACAGCCGGAAGTTCGTTATTTGACGCAATCTCCATTGATGCAACAACCGGGTTTGTCTCCCTTGATCTTAGGGCAAACGCTTCTGGAACATCTGTGATTACTCTGCGAGCCACAGATCCAAACGGACTTTTCACCACCACGCAGTTAACGGTCATTGTTCAGGCCGTCAATGACGCGCCGATCGTACAGAATTATTCCGGAAGTCTATTCTCGGGCCAAACGCTGTCGGCATCGGGCTCAGGTGTTTTGCAGGGAGCAGTCGACGTCGAAGGACAGACGATTCAGGCAGTGCTTATTAACGGGCCGCAACATGGAACCGTGACTCTGGACAGCAATGGACGGTTCGTTTACCGGCCGAATGCAGGGTACTTCGGAGCGGACTCTTTCACTTACGCTGGAACAGATGGCGTTCTCGTCGGGGCGACAGCGACCGCATCAATTAACGTCCTCGCTCCGTTTTCGGCCACGACCAACTCTGCATCAAGCAGCAGTGGAAGCTCTTCCGGATCCGGCTTATCGTCCGCTTCGAATTCAGGGGCCGGTTCGCAATCAGCGAGTGGCTCTACTGCGCCCAGGGGAACTGCCGCCTCCGCGGGAAGTACTTCCTCTCAGACATCGAGCGGCACGGGACAGCAATCACAGTTGACAGGTGCCGGTTCTTCGGTTCCTTCGAATGCCGTGACTCCGGCCGAGCAACTCGGATTGACTGTGGCAACGGCAGCGACGTCCCGAGCGGATGAGGACGCGGCGATCGATTTTTATAGTCAGAAGTCGTCCGCATCGAAAGACACGTTGCTGATCAAAACAACCATCTCTAATGCGAGTACTCGTCTATTAGATCGCGACGAATCGCGACGATCGATCTCAAGCAAAGTCAGCTCGAGGGAACGGAAACCTTTCTACTCAGACTGGGATTCCCGTGGAGAATCAACGGCACTGGAACGGCAACGAGAGCAGCTGTATCTGAATCTGGCGGTTTGCACCGATCAACAGATTAACTTCTTCGAAGAGAAGCTGACGAATAATGTCTCGATGCAGGGGCGAGTCGTGGGGTCGGTTGGTGTCGTTACGACCGGCTTCTCCGTGGGCTATCTGATCTGGGCCGTCCGCGGCGGCATGTTGCTGTCGGGTGTTCTGTCCCAGATTCCCGCCTGGACAATGCTCGATCCGCTCATGGTGATTGACGGAGACGGCAAAGACGATGACAAAGAATCTTTGCAAACGCTGCTCGATCGCCAACAGGCAAAATTAAATTCATCCAAAAGTGAAATGGATCCGGGAGGCGGCTGACAACCCCTCGTCGGCCTGACCATTTCCCGCTTTCCCCCAATCCGGCTTCAAAACGACTTTTTATGATAAACCTGACCGCTGCATCTCGCATCACAATTGGCCTTGTCTGTTCGATGGTGGGCATTCTTATCACCGCCAACTTCGTGGGACTGTTGCCGGATGAAAGATCCGATATTACTCAGGGGCGAGCCCAGCTGACGGAGTCGATTGCGTTCAGTACGTCAGTGCTGCTGACGAACGATGATCGTTCCGGGATAGAATCCATCCTGCGCAATGTGGTCGATCGCCAGGAGCAGGTAATGGGAGCAGGCGTCCGTCGTTTCGACGGGATTCTGATGGTGGCCGCGGGCGATCACAGATCGCAATGGCCGAAAGATATTGGTGATGAATCCAATTCGCAGTTCATGCAGGTTCCGCTTTCCATGGCCGACGGTTCCGTCTGGGGCAAACTGGAAGTCAGCTTCACTCCACTGGATTCGGGCCGCTGGTATTCGTTCCTGGAAAACAGCCAGCTGCAGCTGCTGATGTTTGTGGCGTTTGTCGGATTCTTCTCGTTCCGGCTGTTCCTGAAGTTCGTGTTGAAGAACCTGGATCCGTCCCGAGCTGTGCCGCGTCGAGTTCGTGAGGCTCTGGATATTCTGAACGAAGGCCTGATGATTGTCAGTCTCGATGGCCGCATTCTGCTGGCCAACAACGCGCTCGCGAAAACATCCAAACGGGATGCCGATTCGATGGTGGGTCGAAAAGCCAGCGAAATCAGCCTGAAACGAACTGACGACCTTTCCGAAATGCCGTGGACCGAATGCGGAACGTCCGGCAAACCCGTGTCCGAGGTGTCGATGGAATTTGTGGATGAATTGCAGAACAAGCGAATCTTCAAAGTGAACTGCTCTCCCCTGTTTGGCAACGAAGCCACAATTCGCGGCGTGATGGTTTCGCTGGATGATGTGACGCAGCTGGAACAGAACAAGATCGATTTGAAGATCGCCAAAGACGCCGCCGACGCCGCCAATAAAGCCAAGGGCGACTTCCTTGCGAACATGAGCCATGAAATTCGCAATCCTATGAATGCGATTGTGGGCTTCACCGATATTCTGCGTCGAGGCCTGGAAGAGTCCGAAGCGACTCGCACGACGTATTTGAATACGATTCATGCCAGTGGTACGCATCTGGTGGAACTGATCAACGATATTCTGGACTTCTCGAAGATTGAAGCCGGAAAACTGGAGCTGGAAGTTCAGAGCTGCAGCCCGTATCAGCTGATGACAGAAGTTGTCAACGTGCTGCGAATCAAAGCCGAACAGCAGGAGCTGAACCTTTCCATTCGCATCCGCGGCGCGATTCCCGAAACCATTCAGGCCGACCCGACTCGCCTGCGCCAGATTCTTATGAACCTCGTCGGCAACGCAATCAAGTTTACTCAGGAAGGCAGCGTCACGATCGTGGCGTCGATGGTCGAACAAAATGGTCGACCGTTTGTGCGATTTGAAGTCCAGGACACCGGCATCGGGATGACTGAAGAACAAATGGGACGGCTGTTCCAGGAGTTCATGCAGGCAGACTCGTCGGTCACTCGTCGCTTCGGCGGTACCGGACTGGGTCTGGCCATCAGCAAGAAGCTGACCGAAGCCATGGGCGGAAAAATCGCCGTCGACAGTGAAATCGGCGTTGGCAGTAAGTTTCACTTCTGCATTGATGCAGGCGAACTCGCTGGCGTGGCGATGCTGGACGAACAGCAGGCCGCAGAGAAATTCCAGGCGGCCGCGAAGCAAAAACAAGACGGTCTGAAGATCTGGTTCAAGCCTGCTCGAATTCTGATTACTGATGACACGGCAGCGAATAGACAGTTAGCAGGGCTGGTTCTTCGGAAGGCCGGACTGATCGTTGACGAGGCCGAAAACGGAGCGATCGCGGTCGAGAAGGCCAGCAGCGGTGAGTACGAACTGCTGCTGATGGATATGCAGATGCCGGTGATGGATGGCTTCACAGCCACTCGCACTTTAAGAGACGCTGGCTTCACCAAACCGATTCTTGCGTTCACTGCCAATGTGATGGAACAGGACCGACAGCGTTGCGCTGCGGCCGGTTGCAGCGGGTTCCTTACGAAGCCGATTAACATCGATCTGTTGCTGAACACGGTGGCCGAATTCCTGCCGACACGAGACTTCCCACCAGAATCCGTGGCTTCGCCCGTTGTCGCTCCTGCCGAATCGCGGCTGACAAATGGTGTGCGAACTGACAAAGCTGATTCCGCAGAACTTCCTGACGCGGTACAGCCGATTTTGACTGCTGGCATCATGGCGCTGTCTGACGACTCCGTGAAGAATTCAACGGCGAATTCAACGGCGAATTCAACAGTTGAACCCGTTCCAGTTCACCGTGCTTCGTCGACCACGAGCTTCCTTGATGAGCTTCTCATGGAGCTGCCTGGAATCTTGTTGCGGAACGAACAGGCTGCCGGTTCCGCGCGTCCAGTCGTCGACACATCTGAGACGACTCTCATGGCTCCTGCGCCGCCGAAAGCTGCGCCGCCGACGAAACGACAGCCCATCCATTCAACTCTGCCTCTCGACATTCCTGAGTTCCGCGAAATCGTCGAATCGTTCGTCGGTGCCATGGACGACACTCTGTCAGGATTGCGATCAGCGCAGGCTAGAATGGACTATCAAGAAATCCGCGAAGTGGCTCATCGCCTGAAAGGTACCGGCGGAACTGTCGGCTTCAACGCGTTCACCGAGCCTTCCAGAAAACTGCAGCTCGCCGGCGAAGAACGGAATGAGAAGAAAATCGAAGCGATGCTGGTCGAGCTGGAAGAAATCTTTGAGCTAATCGAAATGCCGGTCGCCGGACCAAACGTCCGGCCGTAGCCGCCGGATTCGTGAGAATTCGGACAGGCTTCTGAATTCTCACGACCCCAGCTGCGGTTCTCAGGTCCTACCGATCTTCGAAACCGCCCGAGGCGGGAAGCCTCCATCCAACTCACTTTACCGACACTGCCAACGCTGCGGCGATGGGATGTTTCGGAGGTTTTATTGCGTCGCTCCTCAGAATTCCGTCGCGTCGCTTTTCTCCTTTCCTAAAACCACCAAAGACTAAGACGCCCTGAAAAAAACTTAGCTGGACTTGTGCACTTGAGTTCACAAAGAAGCCGAAATTCGGCCTCACGATTCCGATTGGGAACAATTGCGTTTTTCACCGCTCGAAGTTGACGTTCGAGGCGCCTAAGATAAATGGCGGTGCTGGGCATCAGCAGTGACGCAAATGTGTGGGTTCTCTCACCGCTTCTGCATTCTGCCTGCAAGCCTGCCCGAGGCGATTCCTCTGTTCGATCTGAAGGTGTCAACAACAGCAGCGGCGCTTCTGGATGGCACAGGTTCTGTAGATCCGGCGCGAAACTTCAAAAGCATTCAGCGGTATGTCAGGTCGATCCCAACTTCCGTCTTCAAATCGGCCTGCATCACCGCCGTCTCAGGCTGCGATAATGCGAGCGACCAGGCAGGTCGAGAGCTGGTTTGCCGGTCGCAAATGGAAGGTGTTTCCTTTTCAGAAGCAGGCCTGGAAGTCGTTTCTAAGTGGTCAGAGCGGTTTAATCCACGCGACGACGGGCACAGGAAAGACTCTGGCGGCCTGGCTGGGTCCGGTGATTGAGGCGCTGGCCGAGGCGGAAAAGAATCCGTGCTCCATCACGGATTCGCCGCTGAAGGTCTTGTG
>QWOO01000172.1 GCA_003669615.1 Planctomycetota bacterium | reverse complement strand
GCAGTACCGCTGCCCGGAATCGTACTTCTGTGAAAAGGGACAGTGGATCCCGAACGACATCACGCCCCTGCTGTGGACTCAGGGCAATCTCTGGCAGGCCCTGGCCCTGCTGGAACGCAACCTGAGTTAACTTTGTGCTTCAGACGTTTGTCGTTGACCCGATACCCCGGGCGTTTCGTTTGTTTACGTCCCTGTCAGATAAGGATGACTTGTGCGGGCCTTTGCCACTGATAGTGAAGTAATGCAGCATGCGATTAGCCTCGCTCGCAAAGGCTTTGGCTTCGTGGCGCCGAATCCGATGGTGGGAGCGGTGATTCTGTCGCATTCGGGCGAATGGATCGAAGAAGGATTTCATCAGGAGTTTGGCAAAGCGCATGCGGAGATCAACGCGATCTCGGCCGCCGGTGAGCGAACTCACGGCGCGCAGCTGTTCGTGACGCTCGAACCTTGCAGTCATTTTGGCAAGACACCGCCCTGTGCAGATGCCGTGATTGCCGCCGGTTTTCGCAGAGTCGTTATCGGCTGTCAGGATTCTGCACCGCATGTTGCAGGACGTGGGATTCAAAAGCTTCGTGACGCTGGCATTGAAGTCACCGTGGGTGTCTGCGAAGCCGAGGCGAAGCGTCTTGTGGCTCCGTTTGAAATGTTAATCCACGAACGTCGCCCGTGGGTACACGCCAAATGGGCGATGACTTTGGATGGACGCGTGGCGACTTATACGGGACATTCCCAGTGGATTTCCTGTGACCAGTCGCGTGCGTGGGTTCACGAACTTCGTGGTCGAGTTGACGCGATCATCACCGGTGCCGGAACGGTGCGGTCCGACGATTGTCTGCTGACAGCCCGACCCCAGGGGCCTCGAACTGCGCTGCGAGTTGTGATGGACTCAACGGGAGAAAGTCTCACAGCCGATTGTCAGCTGGTGAAAACTCTCGATCAGGCACCAGTGCTCGTTTGTGTCTCCCGTGGCTGCTCGGGTATTGCGCTGCAAAGGCTGCAGCAATGGGGCGTTCAAGTTTTTCAGACAACGGCGCCCGATCATGTCGATGTTTCCGAAGTTCTGCAGGAGCTCGGTCGTCGCCAGTGCACTCATGCGCTGCTGGAGGCCGGTCCGCGTCTGCTGGGTGCGTTCTTCGATGCTGGAAAAGTGGACGAGGTTCATGTGTTTGTCGCTCCTAAGCTGATTGGAGGCGTTCGAGCCCTGTCGCCGGTTGGCGGAGAAGGATTGGCCAGAATTCCGGACAACGCCAATCTGACGCACGTGCAAACCGTAACAATCGGAGAAGACCTGCTGATCGAAGCTGACGTTTCCCGAAAGCCGCCTGTGGGGGACTTGCAACGGGAGTCCGTTTCTTCGACCATCCACGGCTCGTGATGATCTGAGTCATCATTTGAGATCCTGTGTTCTTCGAACCCGACTATGCTCGGGAATTCCCTACTGAGGCTTGTGCTTGTGCCGGCGATGGACTGGAGCATTTTAAAACAGATCATCGATCAGAACCAGTCGTTTCTGATCACCAGCCATGTTCGGCCTGATGCGGATGCGCTCGGTTCTGAACTGGGAATGCGTGCGATTCTGCAGGCGATGGGAAAGACGGTCACGATCGTCAACGCATCCGCGCCGCCCGCCAATCTGCAGTTCATGAATCCGCCGGGCGTGATTTTGAAACTGAACGACACTATCACAAAAGCCAACATCCCCAAGGTGGATGTCATTATTGTGGTCGACACCAGCGCGTGGCAGCAGCTGGGTACGATGGCCGATGTCATCCAAAATGCCACTGCCACTCGCGTTGTTATCGATCATCATGTCAGTTCCGATCAGATGAATGCTGTCGAACTGAAAGACGTGTACTCGGCGGCTACCGGCGAACTGATCTGTGAAGCGGCCGAAGCGCTCGGGATCGAATTTGAGGCGGACGTGGCCAACTGGCTTTACGCTGCGATTGCAACGGACACCGGCTGGTTCCGATTTCCCTCCACAACAGCTCGCACGATGCGAATCGGTGCAATGCTGATTGATCGCGGCGCTTCACCACACTTTGTGTTCAACCTGGTCCACGAACAGTCTTCGCTTTCCCGAGTGCGGCTGGGCGGGCGAGTCATGGGACGAACTCAGTCTGAGGCCGACGGTCGCCTCGTATGGGTTCAGGTTGATGCCAAAGATCTGGCGGAAACCGGTGCAGTTCCTTCGGACACAGAAGGTCTGGTCAATCAATGTCTGACCGTCGCTGGTTCTGAAGCCGCATTTATCGCGGTGGAATTGCAGACAACTCAGATTAAATTCAGTCTCCGTTGCCGTTATCCGCATGATGTGGCGGCGCTGGCAGAACAGTTTTCCGGAGGCGGGCATAAACTGGCATCCGGTGCCACTCTGTCCGGTCCGCTGAATGTTGCCGTTGAAAAAATACGAACTGCATTTCTTGAGATGCTGAAGAAAAATGAACCCGCGCCTGAGCAGGTGGTGGCCACTTAAATCGGCCGTGGGAACCTTCAGCGGCATGGAGATTCTGCAGGACCTTTTAAAGAAGCCGGGGCCATGCAAACCCATTGTCGACAAGTGATTCTTCTGGCCGTTGTGACGGTGGTAACACTGGTGGCGGTGGGCTCATCGGAAGCAAGAGCCTTCGACGAGGATGAGCTTCGACCGGGCCTGCTGTCCACGATGTCCGACGCTCGGCATACGGTTCATGGCGTCGCTCATCGCCTGAGCTTTGACTGGACCGATTCAAATCCGGATGGCCGGCTGACTTCACCGCTCAAAGCCGAATGGTCTGGGAATTTGCTGGTTCGTCAGCCGGGCTCGCATACGTTTCATGCCAGGGTTTCCGGAAACGTCGTCGTCACCGTGGATGACACAGTTGTACTGAACACGAAGGGCGAGAACGCATTTCATTCGGCGTCGGCAACCGAGCTTTCTGCCGGCGATCATCTGCTGAAAATCACCTTCGACACGGCAGAAGCGACGGATCCGAAGCTGCAGCTGTTCTGGTCATCTCCGGACTTCACATTGGAACCGCTTCCGGGCGATGCGTTTTCGCACGCGACGGATTCCAGTGGCGCGGCCGATCAGCAATCCGGGCGAACTCTTGCCGATGCGATGCGATGTGCGGCCTGTCATCAGGGCATGGATGAGCTTCCGGTTGTAAAGGCACCCAGCCTTCTGCGAGTTAATGAACTGTCATCCTCGGCGATTGTCCAGCGCCTGCTGGATCCGCACGCTGTGGACCCTGGAACCGGAATGCCGTCGTTCGGTTTTACTCCTGCCGAAGCAGAGAACGTAGCCGCGTTTTTGCTCAGCGTTGCCGCGGAAGATAAGTTGAAAGACGAGCCCATCAAGTTCAAAGCGGACGATGCAGCTGCCGGACAGAAGCTTCTTCTGACCACCGGGTGCGCAGCCTGTCACAGTCTGCCCGATCTGCCGCTCGCAGATGGTGGTCATGCAAACCCATATCATGGACCCGATTTGAATCGCGTCGCCGGTCGTCGATCGGCCGAATGGTTAACGATATGGCTCAAGTCTCCGGAAGAGCTGAACTCTGATCATCGGATGCCTGTGTTTTCGCTCAGTGATGATGAACGACGACAGATCGTCGCGGCGCTGATGACGGTAACTCAGCCAGACGCCGAGGCAAAGGAAACTCAAAACGTCGGAGGGAAGGAATCTGGGGAGTTGTCCGCCGCCGAGAAGATCACTGAAGGTCGCCGACTGGTGACCGCGTCGCAATGCACCGCGTGCCACAGCATTCCGACGCTGGAAGCGCCTGCAAAGAAACGACCGCGAGTCTCCGTGGCTGCGGACCTGTCCGCTGAATCCAGTTGTGTGGGTGTTTCGCCGGTTAACCGCGTGGCTCAGCAGACACCAGAAATTCGCCAACCCGTTTTTCAGGTCTCGGAAGTGCAGCAGCGCCAGCTGCAGGCCTGGACGCGCACTCTGCATACGGAATTGCATCATGCGTCGCGGACGACGATGGGTGAGCTGTTACTGAACCGCAGCGGATGCCTGTCCTGCCACGATCGTGATCAGCATCGTGGGCTTTCGAAGATTTCCGGACATATTGAAAGCCTGCGTGAAGACCTGCGCGGCCAAAGTCAGGCGCTGATTCCGCCCGCGTTGACGGCGGTCGGCGACAAACTGCGGGACGACTATCTGCAGACGGCCATTGCCGGAGAGCATCCCACGAGACGATTGCCGTGGTTGTTCGTTCGGATGCCGAAGTTCCGCTTCTCACCTGACGAACGGACGGCCATCGTGAATCATTTCGTGGGCAGTGATCGAATTCCGGATGAAGCTGATGCCGCTCGTCCCGAGCTGTTTGAACATCTGAATCCGCATCATCCGTCACTGGCCACAGCCGCTGAACTACTGACCGGCAATCAGCTTGTCGGAGCCGGGGGCTTTAACTGTATCGCATGCCACAAGGCAGGTGCATATGAACCTCGCAATGTGGCTATGGGAACTCGCGGTTCCGATATCATGACCATGGGACAGCGAATTCGGCCGCGTTACTTTATGCGCTGGATGCAGAATCCGATTCGAGTGGTCTCGGGAATCGAAATGCCGGCGATTCGAAAAGCGATGCCGGGAGTACTGGAAGATTCCCTTCCGGCTCAAATCGCGACCATCTGGAAGTCGATGGCCGATCCGAAATTTACACCGCCGACGGTTGTCAGTCGTTATGAGCAGTTCGTGACGGTCTCGCCTGGCCAGCGTCCTCGAATTATTCGCGATGTCTTCACGGTGGGCGATCCATCGAAACGAAACAGTATTGCTCGAGCGTTTGCAGTGGGGTTCAACAACGGTCACAACCTGTTGATCGATCTCGATACAATGCAACTGCGACAATGGGCCGTCGGCGAGTTTGCTCGGCAGCGGACCGAAGGCAAGAGCTGGTTCTGGGATATGGCTGGAGTGCTTGTTTCCAGTGCTCCGGCTGAATTACTTTCCTGTGAGCTGAAACAAAAAAATCTTCCCGCTTCTGGTGCTCTGAAACCTATCGCCGATCTGCGACGTAATGCGGAACTGATTTCTTACAGCGTCGCTGACGAGTCGGTCATGTTGCGAATTCGTTACTACTTCGACGGCAGTACGATCGATGGGACTCAGAAGAGTCCCGAAGTGCCCACCGATAAAGGATCGGACATATCCAGGCACACGGCACGCACCGCATGGAATGATCCCGAGAGAAATTTACTGCAGGCCATCGTGAGCTATACGCTCCAGCCAGTCGGACGCACGCTTGATTCCACGGGATGGTCAATCACAGCGAATGTGGAAGAGTGCCCGCAGGAGTATGCACTGCATCTGGCCGGGTGGCAGACAGCGAATGTGGCCGGCGAGATTCCGTGGAAGTCGACCGTGCAGACGATGTCAGAATCAGGCACTGCCG
>QWOO01000067.1 GCA_003669615.1 Planctomycetota bacterium | reverse complement strand
ATCAACGCGGTGACTCTGAAGCCGGCCCAGTGTGCTGTGTATCTGCGGCCGAGTTCGACAAAGAAGAACTGGTTCTATCGCGGGTTCAACTACATTTATGGCGGTTTCGAGGCGGCGTATACATCAATCGTGCGTGTTGCGGTGCGACAGACGGCGATTGTCATGCTGTTGTTTCTGGGACTGGTCGCTCTGACTGGCTGGTGGTTCGTGCGACTTCCGACCGGTTTTGTGCCGACTGAAGATCAGGGCTACGCAATCATCGCGATTCAGCTGCCCGACGCTGCGTCGCAGGAACGAACTCGAGGGGTGACTCGCCAGGTCAATGCGATACTGAAAGAGACGCCAGGAATTCGTTCGTGGTTTCTTCTGGGCGGTATGTCGCTATTGGATTCGTCGGTGACATCCAACGCGGCAACAATGTTCATCACGTTCACACCGTTTGAAGAGCGATCGGCTCGTCCGGAACTTTCTCAGGAAGCAATTCTTGGCAGTCTGATGGGACGATTTCAATCTGTCCGCGAAGCCCTTGTGCTGGCCTTTCCACCGCCCGGAATTCGTGGACTCGGTGTTGCAGGCGGCTTTGAAATGAAGATTGAAGATCGCGGTGGCGTGGGTCTGTCCGAGATTCAGCAGGTCGTCGGCGAAATGGTTGATGCGGCGAATGGGCAGAGCAGTCTGGCTCAGGTCCAATCAACATTTCGCGCCGGGGTGCCACAGATTTACGTCGACGTCGACCGAGTCAAAGCAAAGACGCTCGGGGTACCGCTTGATTCTATTTTCAGCACCATGCAGGCCGCTCTGGGGTCGGCTTATGTGAACGACTTCAACAAGTTCGGAAAGACATATCAGGTTCGCGTTCAGGCAGATGAGCAGTTTCGACTGCAGCCCGAAGATATTCGACGACTGGAAGTTCGCAATCAGAAGGGGCAGATGATTCCGCTGGGAACTCTCGCCAGCATTCGCCGTACTCTGGGGCCGCATATCGTTCCTCGATACAACCTGTATCCATCCGCGACGATTAACGGGGCTGCAGCGCCCGGAATCAGTTCTGGGCAGGCACTCTCGCTGATGGAGCAGCTTGCAGCGACGAAGCTGCCGCAGTCGATGAGCTACGAATGGACAGGAATGTCGTTTCAGGAGAAGCGAGTCGGATCGCAGGCGATGTACGTCTTCGCGCTTGGCGTTTTAATGGTGTATCTGGTGCTGGCCGGACAATACGAAAGCTGGCTGATGCCCGCTGCAGTGATTATGGTGGTACCCTTGGCGTTGCTCGGTACCGTCGTCGCGGTTTCGGTTCGAGGAATGGACAACAACATTTACACTCAGATCGGGATCGTTTTGATTATCGCCCTCGCAAGTAAGAACGCGATCCTGATTGTCGAGTTCGCTCGGGAACTTCGACAGCATGGGCGTTCAATCAACGATGCTGCCATTGAAGCTGCGAAACTCCGCTTTCGACCCATTCTGATGACGTCTTTTGCGTTCATTCTTGGGATCGTGCCGCTGGTCAATGCCACGGGTGCTGGGGCCGCCAGTCGTCAAGCATTGGGGACAGCTGTGATGGGCGGCATGATTGCGGCTACCGTGCTCGCCGTGTTCTTTGTGCCGGTCTTTTATGTGCTGATGCAGCGTCTGTCCGAATGGCGGCATCCCCTGGAAACGAAGCCTGCTGAGAAATAGTTGGATCCCGCGAGGCACTTCGTCTTCGTTCCATTCTGCCGGAATGCGGCCGCGTTTTGGCATTCCCGAGTCTTCAGCCTGGGAAATCATCGGTGCCAGAAACAGTTCAGGCATTTGATCGTTTGTGCATCCCAGTCACGGTCCCATGACTTGGACAAGGTCGTTGCCAAACAGGGGAAAAGCAGTCAGGCTGACTTAAGGGTTGCGTTAGCCGTTTGTCCCCCTTAACCTCCTGCACATTGAGCAGATTATTTGGAATTTGGATACGTTCAGGATTTGTCATGCCATTTGAAAGTGAGTTGCGTACGGCTTTGGAAGCCGTGCGTCAGGCCGCCAAAGTTTGTCGATCTGTGCAGTCATCAATCACGACAGAATCGTTGGCAAAAAAAGATAATAGCCCGGTCACAGTGGCGGATTACGCAAGTCAGGCGTTGATTTGTCGAACGTTGCAGGCAAAGTTTCCCTCCGATCCGGTGATTGGTGAAGAAGGCGCTGCAGAACTTCGACTGCCGGATGGAGCTACTTTTCTCAGCCGAATTGTCGAAGAATGTCGTTCCGCAGGCGTGACCGCGAGTGCTCTGGAGATCTGCGACTGGATCGACCGTGGTGGCACGTCGACGTTTTCTCCTCGTTTCTGGACGCTCGACCCGATCGATGGCACAAAGGGATTTCTTCGCAAAGAGCAGTATGCTATCTCGCTCGCGTTGATTATTGATGGGACCATTGAAGTGGGTGTGCTGGGTTGTCCCAACATGCCGTTCGAAGACGCGGCATCTTCCGGCGTTTTAGCATGGGCTGTGCGTGGACACGGAGCCTGGATGCAGTCGCTCGATGCTCCGGAGACGACTCCTGTGCAGATTCATGTGAGTGAGACTTCCGACGCAGCGGAATTACTGTTTTGTGAATCAGTAGAATCCGGTCACAGTTCTCACGACTGGTCAGGTCTGATCGCTTCGGATCTCGCCATTCACAAAGAACCCGTGCGAATGGACAGCCAGTGCAAGTACCTTGCTGTGGCCTGCGGGGACGCGGATTTGTATCTCCGCCTGCCAACTCGAAAGGGCTATCAGGAAAAGATCTGGGATCATGCCGGTGGAGTGCTGGTTGTTACCGAAGCTGGCGGCACTGTGACTGATATTCACGGCAAGGCTGCCGATTTTTGCCATGGCGCCTGTATGGCAGTCAATGAGGGTATGGTTGTTACCAATGGTAAACTCCATGAACGGATCATCACTGCGATTTCTCGGCACGCCCCATAATCCAGATGCATACGACCGTCATAGTCTGTTGTGATGACACCGTAAGAAACTCATCTCGCTAAGGTTGCCAGGAAATATGAGGCCGATGGCGATTGACGTCGTAATCTTGCCCATAGCCCAGGCGGAAGTGGTGAATCACCTTGCAGGGGTGCTGTTGCATTTTCGAACGTAAGAGGAAAGCAGCCGGAACGTAGGGGCCAACGGATTCCCCAACTCCCATTACAAGAGACCTTTTTCTTCACTCAAGGGCATACTTTCGCAAAATCGTCGGGGTGGCACATTAGTTGCAAACAAGTGTGGATCTCTGATCTTCACTTATGCTAAATGGGTTGCTCAAGAAACCGTCTTTGGCCGAAGAATCATGTCCGTTTCAACTCAATCAAGACCTGCTGGAAAAAAGATGAGTGCCCAGAAGCATTCACCAAAGTGGACGGATTCCATTCGCTACAAATGCCATTTCTGTCGGAACGTTCTGTTGAAGGTTCCGTCCGACAGTGTGTGGTTTCTGTTTTTGCTGCTGGGATTTCGCCGCTTCTATTGTCCCCACTGTTTTGAAATGAGAATTCGACCGTGCGGCTGGTTGCGGGTGTTACTAGCTCCGGCCTGGATTCTTTTCAACGTTCTGCGCGGCAAATAGAGCATGGGACCGATCGTGCCTTTTGCGACCCCGGAACTGCCGTATTGAATGATAGTGCCTCAGCGGCCCGATTCGCGCAGCAGTGTGCCCAGGCTGAAAATGCAGATGCCGAACAGCAACGAGATTGGCATTACGATCAGCTTAAAACCGTAAAACAGCTGAAACACAACGATTGAAGGCAGCATGGATAGCGCCACCAACTGCATCAAAAGCCCCGCAGTTTGCTTCATAACGAACGCGTCCTTTCCCAAGTCTCGGCCAAAGGCAAGTCCCGGATAGTTTGGGCGACTGCGGTTCACAATTCAACGCTAACGCCTGGTCAGATTCTATGTTCACCAGCTTTAGAAGTGCGCTGGCTTGCCTTTCGAGGTCGTCGGGTAACAATGCTCAAAGGATTCTGCTCAGGTTTCACCAGAGTGAGTGCTGGTGAGATACAGAGCGGTCGTGTTGTTAAGCCTCAGGTTTTCTGTTTGCGACTGGAGAATGATTATGAAATTCTGGAGTTCACTGGCTGTTGCGTTGTGTATGGTTTTTTCTGGAGGAATGGTGTTGGCTGCTGATTCAGTGCATGAGTTCAAGATGAAATCTATCGACGGCAAAGACGTCGACATGTCCGAGTTCGAAGGGAAAGTACTGTTGATTGTCAACGTGGCCAGCGAATGCGGTCTGACACCTCAGTACAAAGAACTGCAGGCGATTCAGGAGAAGTACGCCGACAAAGGTCTTGTAGTGGTTGGCTTCCCATGCAACCAGTTCGGTGGCCAGGAGCCAGGCTCCGAAAAGGACATCAAGAAATTCTGCACAGAGAATTACAAAGTGACGTTCCCGATGATGAGTAAGATCGACGTCAACGGTGATAAGCAGGCTCCACTGTATGACTTCCTGAAGAGCCATTCTGAGAACAAGGATAAGATCAGCTGGAACTTCGAAAAGTTCGTCGTCGGCAAAGACGGCCATGTCGCTGGTCGCATCAGCCCACGTGTCAGCCCGGACGCTGACGAAGTCGTCAGCGTGATTGAAGCTGAATTGAAGAAGTAAGCTGCTGGCGACAGCCACTGGCATCAAGAAGTGACCGGGGCGACAGATGTCGCTCGGGGCTACTCAATGAAAAACGTCCGAAGGAAGCCTCGGACGTTTTTTATTTGTACACTCCACAAAAAATCCGCATGCCTGTTTTCTGGACCTGCTTCGATTCAGATCGATAGCGGTGCGTGGATGCAAACCAGATTCCTTGTTTATTCGAGATCAATAACGACCTGATTGTTCTCAACACGCGAGTCATACGTCTTCTGACAAAGTCGCTGATTCAGGCAATGATGGCCCGACTCCACATTGAACTGCCAACCGTGCCACGGACACGTCACGATATTTCCTCTAAGCATGCCCTTGCCAAGTGGCCCGCCGGCATGGGGACAAATTCCGTCGATCACTCGAAACTGCCCGTCGACGTTAAACACGGCAAAGATGCGACCATTCGCCACCACTTCGGCTGCTTGTCCTGTGGGCACTGCGGTTGCTTCAATAAGATTGACGGCTGCCATTCTGTTACTCCGGTGTTGTGAATTCTACATCGCGAATGTTGTTCAGTCTGCACGTGTCGTCAAGGCCGCAGAGCCTTATAACAAGTTACTTCTCTTTCAGCTTTGTGCCGACAGACTCTGCTTCGCGGAGGACTCGCATCATGTTGCCTCCCAGAATCTTATGGATCGATTCCCGATCATACCCCCGATTGAGAAGTTCCTGCGTGATCAAAGGATATGTGGCCACACTCTCCAGTTGTTCAGGCAGACGTGGAACGCCATCGAAGTCTGAGCCGATCCCCACGTGATCAATGCCGGCCACTT
>QWOO01000278.1 GCA_003669615.1 Planctomycetota bacterium | reverse complement strand
CTGAAAGAGCAGGGGGCTGAGCAGGTCATTCCCGCACTCGCCCTCTGGGTGAAAAAACTCGACCCCAGCGACCCACAGTTCGAGCATCATCGGCTGGAAGGGTTGTGGATGTACCAGAGTCTGGATGTCCCCAATCCCGCGTTGCTGGAAGCGGTACTCAAGTCGAAATCACCTCAAGCCCGGGCTGCAGGAGCGCGCGTGATTCCCCAGTGGAAAGAACAACTCCCTTCGGCACTGGTCTGGCTGGAATCGCTGGTGGCTGACGAAAATCCTCGTGTGCAGATGGAAGCGGTACGAGCCTTGTCCGAATTTCCCGAGCTGAAAGCGGCAGCACTCGCGCTCCGAGCGGCTGACCGGGTCCAGGATCAGTTTGGTGACTACGCCCTGTGGCAGACTAGCCGCGAGCTGGCTCCAGTCTGGTTGCCGGAAGTGGTGGCGGGGAAGTTTGATTTCGAAGGAAAATTCCCTCGAATGCTCTTCGCCGTCCGTTCCGCCGAAGCGGGTCCGGCCATTCCGGCACTCGTCCAGAAGCTGCGAGACAAACAGGTCCCTGCGGAACTGGAAGGTCAATTGATGGAAACGCTGGGCCAATTGGGTGGCCCCGATGATTTGCGTTTGGTTTTTGATCTGGCAACTTCGTCGACAACACCCGCCCCCCAAGCGGCGACGATGTTGTCGACGCTGGCGGAAGCCAAAAGAAAGCGTGATGTCCAGCCGGCTGGTGACCTTGGTACGTTGGTCAATGCCTTAAAATCGCCGGATGCCGCGCTGCAGCAGGCGGCGGTCGATTGTATCGGCACCTGGAAACTTGAAGCCTTGCGGGCTCCGGTGACAGCGATCGCGAAGAATTCCGAATCCGAATCGTCCGCTCGCATTGCCGCGATTCGGGGGCTGGCCCAACTGGGGGGGGAACCCAGCAAGCAATTGCTGATGACGCTGGCGACCGCGAATGATCCCGAAACGCTACGGACCGTGGCCATTACTTCGCTGATTCCGCTGGATACCGCCAATGCCGCCGCTCTGACTGTGAAGACGTTGATCGGTTCGAAAGAGATCGGCACCCAAGCGAGTCTGATCAATGCCTTCCTGCAGCACAAAGGGGGGCCCGATATTCTGGCAGCGGCACTCAATGACCAAAAACTTCCCGAGGATGTGGCCAAGATCGCCTTGCGAATGATCACCGGCTCGGGTCGACAAGAACCGAAGTTGACCGAGGCACTTAGCAAAGCGGGCAACATCGTGAATGCACCGAAGATGTTGTCCAAAGACGAGATGGGGTCGCTGGTCGCTACCATCAAGGAACAGGGAAATGCCGCACATGGGGAATTGATTTTCCGTCGTGCCGAGCTTAATTGTCAAAAATGCCACGCAGTCAGTGGCGCTGGTGGCAAGGTGGGGCCGGACCTCATGAGTGTCGGCTCGAGTGCCCAGGTGGACTACCTGGTTGATTCGATTCTGGATCCGAACAAGAACGTCAAGGAGGGGTATCAATCACTGGTCGTCGCCACGGACGAAGGAAAAGTTTTGACCGGGATTAAAGTTCGTGAAACCGATACCGACTTGCTGTTAAGGGATGTCGAAGACCGTGAATTCGCCATCCCGCTGAAATCGATTGAAGAGCTGAAATCAGGAACCTCACTGATGCCCGTTGGGCTGGTCGATAAATTGACCCGCTCGGAATTGATTGATCTGGTGCGGTTCATGTCCGAATTGGGGAAACCAGGCCCCTACGCAGTGGTCACAGCGCGGATTGTCCGCCGCTGGGAGACACTGCAACCGACCAATGAAATCTACCGCAAATTGATCCGGACGAGTGACTCGCAGGTGATTGCCGAAGATGCCGGACTGACTTGGGTCCCGGTCTACAGCACCGTGGGTGGAGGATTGCCTGCAAGCGATGTCCTCGATTTCACCCTGAAGGGCCGCGTCGCCATTGCCGACCGTAAGTTTGGATTTGTCCGATGTACCATCAACGTCACCACCCCCGGTCAGGTTGGTTTGAAGTTGAACGACGCCAGCGGACTCGATCTCTGGGTTGACGGTCAACCAGTCGATCCTGCGACCACGTTAGCGATCCCGTTCGAAGTCGGTGTTCATCGGGTCACATTTGGGGTGAATCTGTTAACGCGAACGGTTCCGTTGCGAGTTGAACTGAGCGACATGGAAGGCTCAAAAGCCCAGGCTCAATTCGCAGGGGGGAAATAAGCCTCAGTGTAGGACCGTTTTGATCTCGAAAAGATCCTGGCTCTCCTTGAGATTCGTTCTCAAGGAGAGCCAGATTTTCTGAATGTCATCTCATCCGAAATTCAGCAATTGCGATGATCCATCACGACAACCTTCGTGATCGAATGCAGAGCAACCGAAATGGCGACGTGTTCGAGGAATGTCTGCTGCCAATGAGGCTTACGGTCAGCGCCAAAATCAACCACGGGTGCAATACCAGCGCCGGCAAAGCAAACGTGGTCATAGAGTTTGTGGAACTTCGGCTCCATTCGGGAATGGATCACATCTGGATACCGCAAATCAATGTGTCAGCTCGGCGAATTCAGGATTGCCTCGGCCATAGCGATCCCGCTGAGGAAAGCACCTTCGATGCGGGGGCCGCCGCACCAGTCTCCGCAGAGGCCGAGTCGCTGCTTGGGATCAAAAATTGACCGCTGCTGTAGCGGCTTACGAGGGATGGCAAAACGCCAGCGATGAGCGGCCAGCGCCGCAACGGGCTGGGGGCTCTGACCGGTGACGTGCCAAAATTCATCGAGCAGTTGTCCGGCAACCTGATCGGCAGGCTGTTCGAGATGTTCTTTTGTCCACTCGGGTGAGGCATGCAAGACCCAGCAGTCACTGGTGTCACGGCCCGGTTTACTGGAATTGCGCGCCACCCACGTGAAAGGGGCCTGATGGACGAATGCGGCATCATACGGCACATCGAATCGCTGCTCGAATTGAACCATGACAGCCCAACATGGGGCCAGTTCGATATCGCAAATCAAGGCTTGGGTCGCCCCCAGATTCGCTTGAGTCAACTGGATCGCCTGTTGAGGCGGAATCGCCAGTACCAATCTCCCAAATGGCCCGTGCAGAACCTGATTGCTGTCCGTCAAACCCCAGCCATCGTCGAAAGAATGGATCGACTGAATTGTGCAATTCAGGTTCACGTTCAACTTGCTAGCCAGCGATTTGGCGATGGAATTCATAGCAGGGAGGCCAACATAGCGATCGATCGGCTCGTTGAGTTCTGAGATCACCCCCTGTTCCAGGCGGATGATCCGGCCTAACCACAGTGCCGCAGTCCCGGCAAGACACCACTGCTCGACCTGCTGACGAAACCGCAGATCGCGAACTGTGAAATACTGAGCGCCATGATCGAACGCGGATCCCGATTCGGTACGGCGCGTAGCCATGCGGCCACCAACACCGCGTGATTTTTCGAAGAGCGCGACCGGAATGCCAGCCGCCTGTAAAGCCCCTGCACAGGCGAGTCCTGCCATGCCGGCACCGATCACTCCGACGGACTTGATTCGATCCATAACCACGTTGTCTCCAAAAAGGTTGTCTCCAAAAAGAATTCCGCCCGAATTCCAGACCGTGAAATCCGCGGATCAAGGATCGAGATGCTTGGCGACGCGGAATCCGAGGTAATGCGAGCGATGCAATGGTTGGTGATTTCGTCGTGAGAAAGACTGGCAGTGGTCTGCGACAAAGTCCCAGCCACCCCCTCGGCACACACGGTTGGAACCGACACCAGGCCCCATCGGGTTGATGACCGAGTTGGGGGCATCGAAAGGGGCGTGTCGGTCTTCGCACCATTCCCAGTTATTTCCATGCATATCGAACAAGCCCCAGCCGTTCGGCATTTTGTGTCCACCAATTCCCGTGCCACTTGCTTGAAAAACCGCGTATTTTGCCAGCAATTCTGCGTCATTGCCGCTGGCAAATCGTGTTGTCGTTCCGGCACGACAGGCCAATTCCCATTCCGCTTCGGTTGGCAATCGATAACCGGTCGCTGCGGGAATCAAGCACCATTCGTCGATTTCCTGCTCTTTTTCCCGGTGTTCTCGTTTGTCTTGCAGGATGATTCGTTCGGTTTTTCCCGTGCGTCGATAACAGACATCCAGTCCTTCTTTGCGACTCAGCCAATTACAAAACAACACCGCATCAATCCAGGCGACTTGTTGGACCGGGTGGTCAGGGGTCGGGCTGATTTTCGGATCCGCACCATTGCAGCTATCCATCTTCTCGGCCTGGGGATCCTGGAGAAACTCGTTAAATTGCCGTACGGTCACTTCGCGGTCACCCAGATAGAAGGGCCGGGTTACCTGCACATGTTGTTCCTCGGCCCCCGCGAGAAGTTTATCGGAAACCGAGTCTCTGCGCTGAAATTCTCCGGGTTTGATTTTTATCAGTGTCAATCCTTGTGAATTCTCGAACCAGTCTCGTCCGAAGCGGCTTCGACATGTGGCAGGCAATGGGGGCAACGGGATCTTGAGTCTCTGCAATGCAAACGTGGCCGAACTGTGCATCAATGGTTCGGGATCATTGACATACCAATTCTTCAGGACCTCGGCCCAATCCTCCAGCACCTCGTCGACGATCTGATCAGGGTGAAGGCTACCAATCCCCAATCCCATGGCGGACCTTAATTCGGCAGCAGAGCGTGAGCGATAGTAAGTTGCTAACCAGCCCAGATTACCGTTCCAGGTGGAGAACTCGTCGATAAAAATGGTTCGCTGAATCGGATCTGGGCGATCGCGAACCTGACAGATCTCGTTGGCGAATTGGTCAATCCCCATATTCAGGGCGACAATCGAGCGACGGCTTTTGAGTCGCAAGTTTGATTCTGCTTCCGCAGCCAGGACGAGCCTTGCAATGTTTGCCAGCGAGATTTGTCCTGATGATTTCATGGCGATGACAAAGTTGTTCAATTCGCTGGGTGAAGCGTATTCCACTTGAGAACAGAGGTAATCCATGTGAACTTGGCCGTAGTCTGCCAAGGCAAATGCCAGCCGGAGCTTTCGCTGCGACCGTGCCATGGCAAAACGCCGGTTGAGTTCCGCTAACACGTGATTTTGCGGAAGTCTTTTTAAGTCATTCAAGGTCAGCGGAACTGCGGCACCACGGTTATTCTCAACGGCATCCACCGCAATCACAACTTGATTTTTGAGGCTGTGTTCGCGTTCTTTTGCCAGCAGGCTGGTGACGGCGAATCCAATCAGCAACACCACGGCCAAAAGTCCACCAACTTGAATCGCATGAACTGAACCCGCTTTGCGTAACATCGCTTGCTGCGCCGGGGTTTGCAGCGATTTGGGAATGAACCAGGCTGCGGTGAGGAATTCCCCCAGCGAGGGTAGATAGCGATTGTCGGGTTTGGATTTCCAAATTTCCGCCCGCTCGATCAATCGCAATTCCGCCCGGCCGCGACGAGTCCCCTGCTGCTGTTGAAT
>QWOO01000052.1 GCA_003669615.1 Planctomycetota bacterium | reverse complement strand
GAATCGGGATCGTGCGTTCGACTCGACCTTTGGCCACGGGAGAACCGTCAACACTGACTGTCGCCATGCCACCCCGACCGATTCCACCGCCATCGTAGGCAAACTGCATTTCGACCGTATGCTTACCCGGAGCCAGCGACTCTTTCCCGGCCACGTCAAAGTGAGCCACATCCACGAAGTTGTAGTGGAAGACAGGCTTGCCCTGGTTCAGGTATAAACCCCAGCCGCCGAACAGCCCGCCCTGAGTGACGATCATCCCCGAGGCATTCTCTTTGACTTCCACCTCGGCCTTAACCGACCACGACTTATTCTTGATGTCCGGGCTGGCTCCTTCCGGAATTCGAACCATTCCTTCTGTGTAACTGAACGACTTGCGTCCTCGAGTCAGACTTGGACGGATCGCCGGATCCAGTCGCTCCGTCTTGCTGTTATCAATCGGCAGCACGTTGTAGCGAGCCGCCTCGGTATAGAACAGCAGTTGCAGATCCTTAAGCTTGTCTGGCATCTCTGCAGCCAAATCATGCGCCTGTGAGAAGTCTTTACTCGTATCATAAAGCTCCCACTTATAGCCTGTGATTTCGTCGACCTTGGCACCGGCCGAATCCCACGGAGCACCGACCGGCGTCGTGCATGCAACCCAACCGTCCGAGTAGATTGCTCGATTCGCCAGCAGTTCAAAGTACTGCTTTGTCCGCTGATCTTTCGCGTTTGCTTCAGCAAACGTGTAGGCCAGACTGACGCCCTCAATTGGTTTTTGGGTAACACCATTCACCGAAGACGGCATTGTGACCTGGCAAGCTTCCAGAATTGTGGGTACAACATCGATACAGTGATGGAATTGAGTTCTCAGTTCTCCCTTGGCTGCAATGCCTTTTGGCCAAGAAATCACCATCCCATTGCGAGTTCCCCCAAAGTGACTGGCGATCTGCTTCGTCCATTGGAACGGCGTACACATTGCGTGAGCCCAGCCGATGGGATAATGATTGTACGTCTTCCAGGATCCAATCTCATCAGCGCGGGCGAGAACATCGTCGATGTTTTCCTTAACACCGTTGAAGAAGGTCATTTCATTCAGCAGTCCCTGACGGCTACCTTCCGCGCTGGCTCCGTTGTCGCCGGCGATAAAGATCACCATGGTGTTATCGAGCTCACCTCGTTTGCGAATCGAATCGATCACGCGGCCCACATTATAGTCGGTCTGTTCCAGGAACCCCGCATAGACTTCCATGAAACGCGCATAGGCCTTTTTTTCGTTTGCCGAGCATGAATCCCAGGTCTGAATTCCCGGCGCGAGTGGTGTCAGTACAGCATCCTGTGGAATGATGCCCATCTTCTTCTGGCGAGCAAAAGTTTCTTCACGAATCTTGTCCCAGCCCTGATCAAACTTGCCTTTGTACTTTTCAACCCATTCCTTTTTCGGATGGTGCGGAGCATGAGTGGCTCCTGGCGCGTAGTAACAGAAGAACGGCTTGTCCGGAGCAACAGCCTTCTGCATGCCGATCCATTTGATAGCCTGATCAGCGATGTCGTAGTCGAAGTTGTAGTCAGGATCGCCAAGGTAAGGATCAATCGGCTTGGTTCCTTCTGTCACCGCCGGTCGCCATTGACTCGTGTCACCCCCGAGGAATCCGTAGAAGTGGTCGAAGCCAAGACCGGTTGGCCACAGATCAAACGGACCAGCCTGACTGGTTTGCCAGTCGGGAACATTGTGATTCTTCCCGAACCACGCCGTGCCGTATCCATTCTGCTTCAACACTTCAGCAACGGTCGCTGTATCCTTCTGCATCACGGAGTCGTATCCTGGGAAACCGGTCGCGGCTTCGGTGATAGCTCCCGAATGCACCGAGTGATGATTGCGACCGGTGATCAGGGCTGCTCGAGTTGGACTGCAGAGCGCTGTGGTGTGGAAGTGGTTGAACTTCAGGCCGTTGTCAGCCAGCATCTGAAAGGTTGGAGTATGGCAAGGACCACCAAAGGTACTCGTCGCGCCGAAGCCCACATCATCGAGCAGAACCAGCAGAACATTCGGAGCTCCCGCCGGTGCCTTGATCGGTTGAGGAAAATCCGGCTTTGACTCCTTGGCTCGAAGGTTCACCGTGCCCTTGAATGGCTGCGGAGGACGTGGCAGCACATCCTGAGCAAAACCCATAGAACTTAGGTTAAAGGTGAACATCAAACAGAGAACAACTGGGAGGTAACGCGGTTTCAAGGTTGAACTCCAGAAAGTGTGCTAATACGGCAAATCTTCTAAACAGCCGTTAAGTTGTGATTAAGGGGTTAGCTCAAAGGAGACCTTCTCGATCGTCCCGGTAAACTGAAACGTTCCTCGATCTTTGTAGGCGGGATCAATCGGGGTGATCGAGTCGCGGCCGACCTCAAAGGGTTCCAGCCCATGACGAAAGCTTGAACGTTTCACTTTGCCTTCGCCGGCAGCCTTTCCGTTCACAAACATCTTTAACTTACCACTGCCAACAGGCGTTCCGTCCGCCACGAACTCGGTTCGAAGATTCACTTTGCCTTCCGGCAATTCTTCTGTGCCCTGGATTGTGACATCAGCGATGTCGAAAAACGTGTAACGGAATGTCGGTTTGCTGTCCTTCACATAAAGCGACCAGCCACAAGAAAACGCGCCCACACAGGTTACAACACCTTCGGCTCCGCCTTTCGGAATCTCCAAATCCGCCGACACGACATGCGCACGCGGATAAAGCTTGGGACCGATTGGTTCTGGCAACCAGACATTGTTTCCAAAATAGTTCCAGCTGGTAACGGGTTTACCCGAGACGCGAAGCGAAGGATCCATTCGCTCAGAGAATCGAGGATCCAGCGGAAGCACGTCGTAGAGTTTTGCCTGCTCGGTAAACGCCTGCTGCAGCTCCTTCAGCTTATCCGGAAACTGCTTCGCCAGATCATTCGCCTGACTGAAATCGTCATCGACGTTGTAAAGCTCCCACGGCGCGGTCATGAAGCCATCACCTCGCCCGGCTGTTTCCCAGGGCAAACCATACTTGCTGCATGCGACCCAGCCGTCGTGATAGATCGCTCGGTTAGTCGCCATCTCGAAATACTGAGTCTTGCGGCGATCTTCGACTTTGCCACCATCAAAGGAATACATCATGGAGACGCCTTCAATTGGCTTTTGAGCAATCCCGTTGACCGATGTCGGCTCCGGAATTCCTGCGGCTTCCAGAATTGTCGGCACAACATCGATGACGTGATGGAACTGCTCACGCAACTCGCCTTTGGCTTTAATACCACTCGGCCAATGAACCACCATTGGGTTTCGAGTTCCACCAAAATGCGAAGCGACCTGTTTCGTCCACTGAAACGGTGCGTTCATCGCCCAGGCCCAGCCGACAGGAACATGGGGCTCACTGGAAGGTCCGCCGATCTCATCAATGCGTTCAATGGAACTCTGCAGGCCCAGTTGAACACCCATCAAGCTGGCGATTTCGCTGAACGTACCTTCCAGACCACCTTCCGCACTCGCCCCATTGTCGCCGACGATGTACATGACAAGCGTGTTATCGAGTTCTCCCGATGTTCGCAGGCTGTCGAGCAGTCGACCCACTTCATAATCGGTGTAGGCCATGTACGCTGCGTAATTCTCCATCAGTCGACAATACACCTTGCGTGCATCTGCCGGCTGACTGTCCCACGAAGGAACGCTCTCGGGACGAGGCGTCAGTTTGGTCAACTTGGGAATGATGCCGATTTCCAGCTGCTTGGCATGGGTCAGTTCGCGTTGCTTATCCCAGCCGTGATCAAACATCCCGACAAACTTGTCTCGCCATTCCTTCGGAGCATGATGTGGCGCATGGATGCCAGAGGTGCTGAAATAATTGAACCAGGGTTTGTCCGGGTTAGCCGCACGGATATTTCGAGTCCATGCGATGGCTTCATCCGTCATGTCAGCCGTGAAATGATAACCCGCCTCCGGGGACTTCGGCTGAGGAACCCAGGTTGTATTGCGGTAGATTGTCGGATAGTACTGATGCGTTTCGCCCTGATTGAAGCCATAGAAATAGTCGAATCCCAGGCCAGTGGGCCATCGATCGAACGGACCAGCCGGACTAATGTCAGGCTCTGGCGTGTTGTGCCACTTGCCGAACATCGCGGTTGCGTAACCATTGTCACGCAGAGTCTCTGATACCAGCGCCGTACTTTTCGGGATGATTCCCGTGTACCCGGGATAGCCGGTTCCCATCTCAATGATGACTCCGGTCGCGACGGAATGATGATTGCGTCCCGCCAGCAGTGCTCCACGAGTCGGACTGCAAAGCGCGGTCGTATGAAAACGATTGTACTTCAGTCCATTGTCGGCCAGCTGATCGAGATGTGGCGTGGCTACGGGGCCACCAAAGGTCGAACACATTCCGAAGCCGACGTCGTCCAGCAGAATCAACAGGACATTCGGACTCGCCTCGGGAGCTCTCAGAGGCTGCGGGAAGCTCGGGACAGAATCACGGAACGTCTCCCCGATCTTTCCTTTAAACGCAGGATCGGCAATCGGCAGGTTCACGCGATTCGGCTGCTCAACCGACTGCCCAAAGGCGGGAGCGGTAACGAAAAGTACAATCGTTGCCAAACAAAGTAAACGCATAGACAACGCAACCCTTCAAAGAAAAATGCGGCCATAAGGTCTAAAAATTCACCAGTGAAGTGCCAGAGTAATGATGCCCGGGAGCATGTTCCAGTCACACCGTTAATTCCACAAAATATTCTGCTCGAGTCAGCAGGGAATCCGCCATTGAGCGGACTCCATCGCTTCGAATTTCAAAATCGCCACGGTTCAATCCGCAGACTCGATCAGATTTCTGAGTTGCAGAAGCAGGACATGCACCTTTACCAGACAGGCTCGCATAGCAAGGCCAGCGCACACTTAAGTCCCTTTGATACCAAGGACTTCCATCAGGAAGTCGTCGCTCCAGCCGCAGATTCTGCGTTTCATGGCGAGGCTGTCTTTACCAGGATGTTGCTTCAACAGAGATAATGTGAAGCGTCGGAGCCATGCTAAATTCTCTGCGATTGTACGCTGGCGAGTTCTTAAACCGTCTTCACCATAAGTCACATCCACGGTTTCTGTTACGACGGCCCTTCCGGGGTAGAATGGGTAGTGGAGTGGATCTGAATCGTTCCGATGATCTGCCAGAGCGCGAAGCTGAGAATTGCAGCACCGGGCCGTTCATGAGCTGGTCACTCGTCAGGAACAACGCTCCCCTTTCCTGAGAATCGCATTAGCGACGTGGCTTCGATGCATCAACTGGCCGGCGAAGTTGTTGGATTTAAGACATTTGGTACAACAGCAAGTTGAGTAGATCCATACTGCCAATAGCCCAGTCCATGTCGCAACGGTTTCGAATCGACGTGACAACGAACATTTCCAGAATGGCCAGGTCTCACAATCTGGCAGGTTTTTCAAATCAGCTAGTCAACTCGAACAACCTGCTGCTCTATTAACTCAAACCAG
>QWOO01000187.1 GCA_003669615.1 Planctomycetota bacterium | reverse complement strand
TTATTCAGCACACTGTAGACTCTCTCGCCGATCAGAATCGGAGCGCTCAGATCAGAATTGCCTTTGTCGCGATTCCACACCACATGCGACGCCGACACATCGCCCTTGGTCGTGTCATCCAGACGCACGCTGACCAGATTGGAACCTCGAGAGCCCGTGTTGATGATCGCATGATTTTGAAAGAACATCGGCGGCGATGATGCGTTAAAGTCATCATGTTTGATCGTCCAGATTTGCTCGCCGGTCAGCGCGTCGTAAGCAAACGCCGCACGCGAACCAATCGAAACAAGGTGCGTGCGACCGGTGACATCAATGAAGCCGGGAGTGCCGTAGGCCTTGCGGAGGTCGCCTTCCAGCTTCGGTTTTCCGCTCTCGTCCAAATCGCCGTAGTCGGTCGTTCGATCCGTTCGCCAGACGGTTTCGCCGGTGTTCTTGTTCAAAGCCATCACGAACTGTGCATCGATCCCATCGAATGTCAAAATCAGATGATCGTTCCAAATGATTGGCGACGAACCCGGGCCTCGAAAATGTCGGCATTGAATATCTTTGCGCTCCCAAACGACTTCAGCCGTTTCGGGATTAAGCTTCGCGGTGCCGTACGTGCCAAAGTGAACATAGACCCCATCTTTTTCCAACGCACACGACGGCGAAGCGTACGTATTCACCTTGTTCATCAAAGGTTCCGGCTCGGCATTTTCGTACATCAGTTTGTGATGCAGAACCTTTCCGGTGGCCTGATCAATGCAATAGATAAACTGCTGCTTTCCATCTTCGGTGGCGGCGGTGAGCCACACTTGGCCATAACCGATCGCCGGAACGGAATGACCGAAGCCTTCCAGATCGAGTTTCCATGCGATGTTTTTCGCCGGCTCTTCGGACCACTCTGAAGGCATCCCTTTGGAGTCCTCTTCGGGCACATTGGAATCTAGTGCCGGGCCGGTGCGAGCTGGCCAGTTGAGTCGATCAGACGCTTCTGCAAAAGACGAGTTCACTGCTGCGGCGACAGCGCCGAACAGCATCAACGACGAACATTGCAGACGCAGGCGGGCGAGAAGCATCATCACGAGAAGACTCACTGGAGGGATGCCGGGCGGAGCAACTGCGGAAGCGATTGACAGATGGCAGGTCTTTCCGTGCCTCAATTGTCGAGCCGTTCTGCAGTTTACAGGCCACGCAGCTTAACGAGGGTTTCCGTGTCTGTCTTGCGACCAGTCCTGTCATCCTGATGCGATTAGCGAAGGATCCCCCGCATCCGGAGTTGTCGCCTTCAGCGATTCCCGCAGAGGAACCCGCATGAGGTCGAAGCAGGATGCTTCAGGCCGTTCTGGCGTTCAATCGTCATTCTCTTCCGCAGGAAAGGCGTAGCTTCGAGGCGGCGCGGGAGTGAATGTGCCATCCTTTTTCTGCTCGCGCTTCTTCTGCTTGTCGTTGGCTCGCTGCTTTTTTTCCTGCTCGCGTTGACGCTTGGCGAAGGTGTTTTGGTTCTTGGCGATCGGAAGCTCCGAGTAAAATTGCTGGCTCGATGGTATCACGAACGCAGAAGCTGAGTAGCCCGGCCTGTTCGTTCCTCGCAGACAGTGCCAGAGATTGTACGCGAATCCGATCGAAATAAACACCACGAAAACCAAAGCATCGCATCTTTCGAACGCCGCACACGTGCTTCATGTGCCTGAAAATTGCGAAATCCGGATGCCTGCTATCCGTTGCCCAAAATCACAGAACGGCTTATGTGGCCTGCATCCGCACCATCCTCGGCCACTCAATAAAGAAAGGCCCTGCATCTTCGCGATGCCGGACCTTTGATGAATCGCATACAGAAAAATGCGGTTAGCCTCTGCCTACTTCTTCACAATGCTCTTGATTTCCGGCTTCTTCGCATCCTTCTTTGGCTTCTTGTTCTTCTTGTCGTTTTTACTGTTGTTGTCTCCCTTACCCATGGCAGTCTCCTGTTCGCAAAAGTGAAAGTGGCACCGATTGTCTATTCAGAAATCGGCCTTTGGAGGCAAACAAACTGCGCTCCTGGTGATGAAGAATATCAAAAGATCAACTCAGGGAAATCCCCGATCGCATCAAAATGGCAATGCAATCCATTGGTGCCGATGTCGCCGATGTGACATTGCTGAACGAATGAGGTCACTTGAACGGATTGAGGAAACGGTTAGACATCATCTTCTTCCTGCTGTCATCCCGCCTTTTTCGTACTCGCCTCTGGAGACTCTCATGTTACTCTTACGAGTTGCTGCGGTCAGTGTTCTTTGTGTTCTTCAATTTACTCTGGCTGCCGCTGAAGAACCGTGGAAAGCCGGCGTGGCCAAAGTCATCATCACGCCCGCTCAGTCCATGTGGATGTCCGGCTATGCGTCCCGCGACAAGCCGGCGCAGGGGAAAATTCATGACCTGTGGGCCAAGTCTGTTGTGATTCAGGATCCGGCCGGTCATCAGGTTGTTTTGATCACTCTGGACCTCGTGGGCATCGATCGAGCCACCTCGCAGCAGATCTGCGAACGACTGCAGAAAGCTCATAGTCTTGATCGGTCTCAGATCGCCATTGCAACGTCGCATACTCATTCGGGACCGGTCGTCGGGACCAATCTGATGGCGATGTATGCGTTCGATGAGCCCAACATGAAGCTCATCAGAGATTACACCGTGCAGCTGTCCGATGCGGTTGTGAAAGCCACCGCGGATGCTGTGGCCTCGCTGGCCCCCGCGGTCATCAGCACCGGAGAATCGCAGGCGTCGTTTGCTGTGAACCGCCGCAACAATCGCGAGGCCGATGTGCCGATGCTCCGCGAGAATGGAATGCTGGTCGGACCTGTGGATCACACAGTTCCGGTGATTTCTGTACGCGACACCGCGGGGAAATTGCGGGCGATCGTGTTTGGCTATGCATGCCATTCGACGGTCCTGAGTTTGATGGAATGGTCGGGCGACTGGCCCGGATTCGCACAGCTGGAGATTGAAAGTCGACATCCGGACGCGATTGCCTTGTTCTGGGCCGGTTGTGGTGCCGATCAAAATCCGTTGCCGCGCCGCACTGTGGAACTGGCGACAGAATACGGCAAGCAAACCGCCGACGCCGTCGACAGGGCTCTACAAAGTCCGATGCAGCCGGTGCAGGGATCTTTGAAGTCTGTCTATCGCGAAACTGATCTCGCTCTTGAACACATTCCGACCGCAGACGAACTGGAGGCCGATCTCAAGTCCAACGACGTCTACATTGTTCGTCGAGCCGAATGGTTGAAGACGAAAATCGCCGCTGATGGAAAGCTGTCGCCAACTTATCCGTACCCCGTCCAGATGTGGGCGATTGGTAACGATGTGAAGCTGACTTTTTTGGGCGGCGAAGTGGTGGTGGACTATGCCTTGCGGCTGAATGCAGAACTGCCCGGTAAGGCGAACTGGATCGCCGGCTACAGTAACGACGTGATGGCCTACATTCCGTCAAAGCGAGTGCTCATGGAAGGCGGCTATGAAGGCGCAACGTCCATGGTCTACTACGGACTGCCATCCCGCTGGGGCCCGGACGTGGAAGAACAAATCGTCCGCACCGCGCAGGAGCTGAGTCTCGAACTGACCCCGGCGGAAAAGTAAGCAGCCAACTTACCCCCCCGGTGATTTTGGGTTTGCAGCAAGCATTGGATGAACGCGTGCTGTGTTTAGAATCGCAAGCCGACGGAGCGGCTTGGCTACGTATCGACCTTACGGCTTGCGAATGAAGTGTTCTGCAAATGAGCGGACGTGATGACCGTTCAGCACATGAAACATGCGCAGCTTTTCGATGGTGGCGGCACCGAAGCGGTTCATCGGCACGTGCACGATCTTTTTCTTGTAACGGCTGGCCAGGCGCCGCCATCCCGCGCCAGGTGGAGAATAACTCATCAGGGCAATGTGACGTTCATTCGAATAATGCAGTCCGGCCGCGATCAGGCGTTCTTCTAAAGTGTCGACGAAATCGAACTGCGGATCACGCCAGATGTCCTGAATCGGCCGAGGCGGAAACAGAAACATGCATCCGCCATAACGCGACAGTGCAATCCCGGGGCCGACCATTTCTTCCGTGAAACTGGTGGCAAACAGGGACAGTGTCGATTCGTCGTGATTTTCTGCGTGCCAGGTGATTCGCCAGGGATACTCGCGCGGATCTGCGGGAGAATCGAACAGCATAATGACACAGTCAATCTTTCCCTGAGCGGGCGGAAACACTTTGACGTGCAGTTCTCCCAGATGCCAGTTTCGCAGTGTCTCGCGGATGTCCAGGCCGTCCTTCATACTGGCGGAGAATTTCTCCGTGCGAGCCAGATCGTTGCCGATCAGATCGAGGGCCACGTTTTTCACATGAGTACGAAAGCGTTCGATGGCGATGTCTTCCGGCGGCCAGCTGCACTGCCCGAACGGGTTCCATGACTTCTGCCATTCGACCTTCGTGCGAATATCGGGACGCGCATTCAGACGACATGTGCGCCACACCACCGGATGACCGGGCAACCGGCAGACCGGCCGAAGTTCGGACCCATCGGGCAGAATTGTGCGATCAACGCCAAATCGCACTTCGGGCAGGTCGGCGCCAGGAGCGAACGGGTAATCGCGAGCGGTCTCGGCCACATGAATCGCGTATTGATCACCGGCCGTTTGCTGCGATGCAATCACCAGCGTGTACAGGTCGGGAGTGAAGCGACGTTCGATCAGCGAGAGATTTCGAACATACTTCAGGCAATGCATCAACAGCTGAGGTGAGATCCTGCGGGCTCGCGATTTGAACTCGTCGCGGTAACGATCTCGAGCATGCAGCAGCAAAGACTTGATACCATCGATCGACAGATTTTCGTCATCGTCCAGTTCAAACCGAGCGCGTTCGTAAAGTCCTGTGATGAAAGGCAGTTCGCCCAGCATAAACGTCAGCGTGCGAGCGGACACGCCAAATGTTTCGGTCGGCGTTTCGGACCACGCAGGCTCTTCCGGACGTTCGATCGCTCGATTAAAAGCGTCTCGCAGCCACGGCCAGTCCATAATATTGCACAAACACAGGACCGACTTATGTTTGGCCGACAGACGATGCAGCTCATTCGCCATCCAGTGGATACGACGCAGCTGATCTTCGTCTTCTGGGGCGGGCAAAGCCGGCAATACGGCAGCGGCGAACTGTTCCGGCCGGACTCGCTTTAAAGCGTACGGATCCGGCAGAGAAGCTTCGCGAGGGATGTAGTGGTCCGTTTCGATGTCAATAAACGCACGCACCATGCGTTCCTGCCGAGCGATTCGGAGAGCGGCGATGACCGGCTGACACGGATCGATCGGGACATAGCTGGCTCCGGGCAGATCCTGAGTATCGTCGCCGGATTCCTGTTCGGCTCCGGTTTCGAAATTCGTCGTCGTCCCGGAAAACGATGCCAGCGGTTCTCGCTGCAACACGACGGATACGCACGGCAAGCGTTCAACGGCGGCTTCCACGTCCGTTTGAAACGATGGAGGCAGCGGCACCG
>QWOO01000161.1 GCA_003669615.1 Planctomycetota bacterium | reverse complement strand
TGTGTAGGAATCCCACCCTGATTCAAACCGTGCACGGCGTTGGCTACCGTTTTGACAATCTTCCTGCGGACAATCTTACTGCGGACAAGGCAGATCAATAATGGCTCGACGCCGAGGATTGCTGTTCGAAACGGAAATCAGCTGGTTCGTGCTGGTCAGTATTCTGGACATCGTGCTGACTTGGCTGGCACTACGCTTCAGCGATGCAGGGCAGACCTCTCGCCCCATCGTGGAAAGCAATCCGGTGGCCCAGTGGGTTCTGGTTCGCTGGGGAATCCAGGGTCTGGCCGTCTTCAAACTGGCAATGACCGCCGTTGTTGTGGTCATTGCGGAGTTTATTGGCAAAACTCGCCCCCAGACGGCTCGTCTGTTGCTGACCGGTGGAATTTTGGTCGTCGGCGGGGTAGTGATTTATACGGTCAAACTGCTTTTTGCCCACCGCTAGCTCAAGTATTCGCCACACTCCCGGCAAGCAAATTTGCCTTACGTTTAGGCACAGTTACACGGGCGAATACATAAAGACACGCCTTAACAGTGGTATTCTCAAAAATCGCAGCTCTGGCACCTGAGTTGCATTTGGAATGAGATCCACCGGAACCAATGAAAGGCGAGGGTCAGGGGCATTCCGGATGTCTTACCACGACGTATTGCAGCCTTCCGAAAGATCGCAGCACTTCGTCTTTTTTCCAAACTAAAGACACATTCGGCTGCGGTCTATTCCGTCCGCTGAACCTCAACGGAGTTGCCATGTCCGGAGGCAGCGTTCTAATTGTCGACAGCGATCGGGGATCGCTCCGTCGTCTGACAGATTTGATGTCAGATCTGCCGTTGGAAATATCGATCGCCCGCAGTAAAGGCGAAGCGATTGAGATGAGTCTGCAGAGTCGATTCGACTTGTGCCTGATCTCTCATGGCCTGGTAGATGGAAACGGGCTGAGCCTTTTCGCCGAATCTCTGAACAAGCGCAGCGGAACGACGGGCGTTCTGCTTTCCCGACATGCGGATCTCAGAGTTGTCGTTGAAGCTCTGGACGCCGGCTTTTCCCATGTCGTCGACCAGCCCGTTGAGACCGACCAGATCCGTTCCATTCTGGCCAGACTTTTCCCTGAATTGAAGACCGTCTTCGGGGATCCGGTTTGCTCGTCTGAAAGTGCCAATCTGATGCAAAATAATGGCAATGGTCCGGACCTGAAGTCTATCGCAGCGCTTTCCATGTCGGCGATCAGGTTCTCCCTTTCAACAGCAGACCTCATTCGAGTCATTCGCTCCGTGGACTACCCCTTCGCTGGCAAAGAGCGGCTCGAATACTTCGATCGCGACACCCTGGAGCGAGTCGTCTGCCTTGTTCGTCGCTGGAGTCAACAACGATTGGCCAACAGTGGAAAATTGCTTCCCCCATCGATGAGCACTCGGGAAGATCTATCCGCCTCTGAAGCAAGTCTTCCTGTCAAAGTCCCCGCTTAAACTGATCGACAACTGCCGCAAATCCCACGCTCAACACTGGGGCACAAAGGCATGATCGCAACCCTACGCATGCTTCACCGGCTTACGCCTGCCCGAGGTTCACGAACGTCCTGAATGCCCGCAGTCCGTGTTGTCTCCAGACGGCCAAATGATCCAGACGGCCAAAGACTCAGACGGCCAGCAGGAGCACAGAATGATTCCATGCTGGCGTCTAAGTACGGCAGCATCTTTTTCAGCGGTTAAACAGAAATCCGGGACTGTTGATCAGAGCCCACATCAAGTCTTCCGCAGCGGCTTTTAAATCGCCCGCCCCCGCAAAGTATTCGACGGTCCTCGCCGTTTCTTCAGCCGTTGGCTTGCGGCACAGGGCCGACAGATAGATCGTTTCGATCAGCTGTTCGTTACTCGCGCCGGCGGCAATCGTGGTGGCGATGATTCCCTGCGGATGAGCGATCGCATCAGCGATCGTCGGACCGTTAACCATATTCAGGGTCTGACCAAGGCTCACATCACTTGTGCGTTCGCACTCGCAGGGGGACTCACGAGGTGCTCGGCCGAACATATCCAGAAAGGCCACTTCCACATCGGAATCCGGCAACTCCGATGCGCGGAAGCCCGCAGGAACTCCTGGCAGGGCACGAGGCGCACCAGTCGCCTGAATGATGGCGTCATACAGTTGCTCGGCCGACAGGCGGCGAGGCAGTGCGTGGGAAAAGTTGATCGAATCATCTTCATTCCACGGTCCCGTTTCCAAACTCCGCTGGTACGTCGCCGAATTGCAGATGGTTCTGATCAGTTTTTTCAGATCATAACCACTGGCGATGAAATCCTTTGTCAGAGCATCCAGCAGTTCCGGATTCGAAGCCGGATTGCCCGCTCGAATATCGTCCACTGGATCAATGATGCCGCGCCCAAAGAAGTAGCTCCAGTAACGATTCACGATACTGCGAGCGAAATACGGATTTTCATTCGCCGTCAGCCACTGCGACAGTTGTTCTCGCCGACTGCCATTCACATCAATGGCTCCGGCGTGTTCGAACGGGAACTTCGGATTTGCCGGCTGATTGGTGTCAGGATTCAGCACCGCCGCTGGAGCGCCCATCGTAAAGATAAATTCATCACCATCCGGCAGAGGCCTTCGTCCAACATCAGCGAAGTAGGCGGAAAGTTCGTAATACTGGCGCTGAGTCCAGCGTTCGAAAGGATGGTCATGACATTGATTGCAGTTGAAGCGCGTGCCCAGGAAAACCTGCGTCATGTTCTCCATCACGAGCTTGGGTTCACGAGCGATACGAAAGTAGTTCGCCGCAGGATTTTCGAAAGCACTGCCTCCGGAGGTCAGCAGTTCTTTCGCAAACTCGTTGTACGGTTTGTTCGATGCTACTGACTGGCGGATCCAGTTGCGGAACGACCACACTCCGCGCTCCGTCACAGCTTTGCGACGATTCAGCAGCAGGTCACTCCACTTCAGCGTCCAGTGCTCCACATACATCGGGCTGGACAGTAACTGATCAATTTTGGCAGCTCGCTTCGTCATCGAATCTGCAGGGTCTGCCACAAAAGCCAGGACGTCAGCCGACGCAGGAGGAACGCCGGTAATATCCAAAGACGCTCGTCGCAGGAACTCCGCATCATCCGCCAGCCCAGATGGCACGATCTTCATCCGCTGAAGTTTTGCATTCACCAGCGTGTCGATGCTGTTCAGTTCGCTCTGCGGAACCCACTCGTAACCATCTCGGTTCCCCAGAATTGAAATTGGTGCAGCTGCGTAATGTCCTTCAAACCGCACCAGCGCGGCCGCTTCGCCTCGCTGAACTGCAGTGATCAGACCCTGCTTTGAAACGGTGGCCACTTCAAAGTTGCTGGTATCAAAAACGGCCTCCCGAGTCACATCGCGAGTTGTCCCGTCGGCATACTTAGCGACCACAATCAGCTGCTGACGATCGTGTCGCAACTGCAGCAACGGCGTGGGAGGAAAAACTTCGATCCCGGTGACTCGTGCAGCATCCTCTTTGTAATGACACCCTTCCGCGATCCACTGTTCAAGCACCTTGTAATACCGAGACTGCTCGTCAAACAGGAAACCGCCTTCGTGCGGCACTCCCTGTGTCGGCTTGAGCAGCATGAGACTCTGAGCAGGCTCAGAACGATTGAATCGTCGGCCGGACAGATCATCTACGAGCGCTCGATAGTCGTACACAGAATCGTAGCCACGCAAGGACAGCTTGAAGCCGTTCTTTCCAGCCTGAGACCCGTGGCAGGTTCCCTGATTACAACCGACTTTACTCAGAATCGGATTCACCTCGCGAATAAAGTCCACGGGCACCACATCGGCCGATAAGACATGCACCGGAATCTCAGCACGCAGTCCTTCCGCTTCCACGATGATCGTGCCGTCGCCCGCCATAAGGGGTGCCACAAAGCCGGCTTCATCTGTCTGACACACTGGCGACTGAGTTGTCACCGTGGCCTTGCTGCTCAGATCGATCCGCTGGCCATCGTTCGTCACGCCGGTTACCAGCACACGTCGAGAGTCGCGAATTGAGGACAAAGTCAGCTCTGCCGGATAGACCTCAATCGCGGTAAATGTACGCGAGGGCACCTCAGCCGGCGGCTGTTCATCACCCATCAAAGACGGCGTAAAAAGCAGCAGCATGATCACGGGAGGGAATTGCCAAAACGGCCGGATGAGATTGACCATAGGAAGATCTCTTTATGAATAGCCAGGTCTGAAAGTCGGGGGGATCAGGAGCACCAGATCGCTCATTAACTGCGGACAGCCGCACTAATCTCCGCCAGCGGCCGGCGCGGCGACTGGCGTTGAAGGAGTCACAGGCGCTGCGGGAAACGTTTGCTCCACCGCGCCTGTTTCTGCATTACACAATCGAATGAGTCCATCGAAACCGGACACAGCCACCTGCAACTCGTCCGGACGGAAACTGACAGCAAACACCGGCCCGGTCAGCCCGGGTACATCCACGATCTTCGTCGGATCTTCGGTCAGATAAATTCTGGCGGCCCCTGCCACGGCTGTGCTGGCTCCCACCACGAATTTATTTCCCGAAGGTGACAGATCAACATCGCACAGGCGACCGGCAAGTTTTTGGTAAGCCCGCACAAGATTAAAGTCGTCGCCGATTTGCCGAGCCTGCTCACGGAAGATCTTGTAGAGTCGCGGTTCTCCGTCGGCGCCCACCGCCAGGACCTGTTCACGAGTCGGATGTCGCTGCACATCGACCAGGCCGCCCTTGAGCGCGCCGGGAGTGATGCTGGTGATGTTATCAACGAACTGCCCGGTGGCCACGATCGTCAGCTTCATCGACCGGTCGCGGCTGACAGTAATAAGATGATCGTTCTGCAGGGAAAAAGTCGTCCCATGGACCCAGTCCGAGTGGGCATCCATCTTCATCATGACTTCGCCGGATTCCACTTTGATAACTCGAACACGGTTATCCGCACCGCCAAAAGCAACCAGTGAACCATCTCCGTTGAAGGAGATTCCGAACAACGTGTCGTAGGACAGCGTCACGGAATGCAGCAATTTACTGTCTGCGACATTCCAAAGCTGTACTTCGCCGAATAACGAAGGAGTTCCACCGGCCACGGCCAGAATCTGTCCGTTTGGAGAAAACGCCAAAGACTCAATCCGCTGCGACCGCCCCACGAGCCGCTTCACAGGAGCGCTGCCATCCAGCGTATGAATGAGAACTTCGTGATAGCCCGAGACCGCCAGCGTTTTCCCATCAGGCGAATAATCGATGGACGTCACGACTGGGGGCGTCGAATACAACGGCGGGTGCTCGGCCGTAATCGCCTGGCCGACGTCGGCCGGAGTATCATCTTCGGCGCCCTGAGCGATCCAGGTGCGAAGCGTCAAAATCTGCTCGGCGGTCAGAGGTTCACTGTTCAAAGGCATGTCGGGCTTCTCACCCGAAATTCGCTGCACAAGCACGCTTTCATCCGGCTTACCCGCGGCCAGAGAAGTGCCGGCTTCGCCACCCTTCACCAGTTCGCTGACCGCAATGACAGACAGCCCGCCTTCCCGTTTTCCATCAAAATGGCAACCGGAACAGCGTCTTTGCAAAATGGGACGAACGGATCGGTAGTAACTGACTTTCTTCTCGGCGGCGGCCGCATCCTGAGCGACCGCACCGCGGTGGCCGACTGGCAAGGCAAGGCCCGCAAGACAAAGAAAGACAATGGGAAACAGCGTGTGACGCATGCTGATCACCCTGGCAGAATCGAGTGGAAGGAATATGTGGTGGGAACACGTGCGACGGGCGACGATTGAAAATGCGTCCGCCGAAATGCATCCTGAGGAACGTCTAGCGTAGTCTCGACGAAGTCAAAACGCAAAGAATTGCCCAGGGATTGTCTCTTGGGGGGCATCAGGCCCATAGAACTCGACTTCGATTCCACGCAGAGCTGCAGGATTCGAACGCCTCCCCGGTTTGCCCGAAGTTGGGTTTTCAGACGGTTCTCGAACGGTGCTGCGTCTGCTGAAGCAGCAGGAAACCAGCGTCCGGAGGCACATCAACCGTTGTCCCGCGGGCTTGATAAACCGGGTTTCTGTTGACGACGACGACTGTTTGGCGGAGCCGTCCGGAGCGACCTCACACTTCGAAACCCCAGGCAGACGCTCAGATGGCCGCCCCAACCTCCTGGGGGCTTCAACGAGACGCAGCCATGAAATGGCGGCTGCGTCCACTTCTGCAGAAACTGCTCTTCACGATGGTCATCGGCGAGCCTGAAAACGGCCGAGTGATTCTTTTTGCCGACTTCGAGCCCTGGCTCCGGTTGAAAATGCCGAAGGCAATCCACTCGGATCGAAAGCGCGGAATTCCTGGTTCCATCCGTCTGGACAGCTTTGAATCGCCTGAGATATCAACCCGCCGCACCGAAAAGTTCCGATGTCCCTTCGATCCCGAAGTGGCCAACGGAATGAAGGTGCAGGAAAGCTTCTGATGCCAGGGAAGGCAATCAGAAGCTGACGTTGTGTGTCTCGGTCATCAATGCTTTCAACTGACATCGTTCCATTCAGAACTCGATCTTTGAGCTGATCAGGACATGCGATTGAAAACAGCGGGTATCCAATGTTGTGAACTCTCATTCTGCGGGATTCGGCAGCACCTGCCGAAGTGAATGAGGGAACTCAGGCCGAGGATTTGAACGGGCACTTACCAAAACAGAACACAAGAACCGAACAAAGCTGCGGTGTGCAGTTTGGTGTTCAGGAAGTCCGAGGTACCGCGTCTTACGTTGTCAGCGACATCAGATGTTTCCGAGAGGGAACTCAGCTGTCGGAAAAGAATCTGACGAGTTTGACCGTTACAACGGTTTTGCTGAACTTCAAACCCGTCTGTGTCGATACTGGCTGATACGAGTCAGTATGGTTACAGACGCACTTGCTGTTCGTCATGGAGGATTGAATGGCTACCAAGGTCAGTGAAGATGTTTCTGAAGTCTGGATCACCTACAAGCAGGATCAGACCAATCAGGAACTGCGGAACCGTCTCATGGAGCGGTATCTGCCGCTGGTCAGATACAATGCCGAACGGGTGTGGTCCAAACTCCCGGAAGGTGTTGACCTGAACGATTTAATGTCAGCCGGTGTATTCGGGCTGATGGATGCGATTGAAGCATTCGATATGGATCGCGGAGTCAAGTTCGAGACCTATTGCGTGCCACGTATTCGCGGAGCAATGCTCGACGAACTTCGTACGATGGACTGGGTCCCTCGACTGGTTCGCAGCAAAGCGAGCAAAGTCGAAGCGGCTCGTAAAGTGGTGGAAGCTCGCGTGGGTCGACCCCCAACGGAAGCTGAAATCGCCGAACAGATGAGCCTGCCAATCAATGAATTTGAACGGATGAAGGCTGAAGCGAGCGCCATCAACCTGGTGAGCCTCGAAAAGAAGTGGTACGAAACAGACAGCTACAAGGACGTCCGCGAAGTGGATGTCGTTGAAGATGTTCGCTGCGAAGACCCGACCGAGGGCATCCAGAAGATGGATGTCATGAAACTCGTCACCAAGGGCCTCAACCGCAACGAACGACTCATCATCATTCTTTATTACTATGAAGAACTGACGATGAAGGAAATCGGCAATACGCTCGGCTTGTCCGAATCACGCGTCAGCCAGATGCATTCCAGCATTGTGGCTCGCCTGAAAGAACAGCTCGACCGCCGCCGACCGGAATTCGGTTAACCGGTAGTTGAAAATTTGTCTGCACCTCCTGCAGAACACCAAAGCCCTCGTCACCCACATGACGAGGGTTTTTTGTTGCGCTGGCCCTTTCTGCAAGTAGCACCCACACCCATACGGGACCATTCATTTCAGGTTCTGCAGCTCGGCCGATTGTTTCGAGCGAGCCCGGCTGTCAAAATGGGGCTACGAACAAACGCATCGCTGTCGGTGATTCAGTGCAGGGCCGAGAGAAAACGACCAGTTCCAGCATCCCGGGACCATCTCGTTTCCAATTGTGTTCTCAAACCGACAGAACGGTATGACGCCACCACAATGGCTCAAACGGTTGCGATGCAGACTTCGTATGATTCCTGTTCAACACGCGAGAATTGGCATTCTGTCAGGCGGCTTTTGGTATGACTGAACGAAAGATTGGTCCGTTCATCCTTGGCAAACAGATCGGTGCCGGCTGGATGGGCGTCGTCTACAAAGCCACCTATGTCGAAAATGGCAAGGAAGTCGCTCTGAAAGTGCTGCCTCCCGGACTGGCCGGCGACCCGAAGATGCTCCAGCGTTTCGAACGCGAAATTAACATCCTGAAACGCCTCGTTCATCCAAACATTGTGAAGTATTACGGCGGTGGAACCCATCAGGGGCAGCGCTGGTATGCAATGGAGTTTATCGACGGGGGCTCGCTGCAGGACATTCTGAAGAAGCGGAAGCGGCTCACATGGGACCAGGCCATTCAGGTCGGTCGCCAGCTCTGCGCGGCTCTGGAAGTCGCTCACAACGCTGGCATCATTCACCGAGATCTGAAACCCGCCAATCTGTTCGTGACAAGAAAGGGAAAGATCAAGCTGGGCGATTTCGGTATCGCTCGTGATACCGAAGCGACAGCACTCACCGCGGCGGGAAAGACCGTTGGAACTTACGCCTACATGGCGCCCGAACAGATTCAGGGGAATGTCCCCATCAGCAAAAAGACAGACCTCTACGCAACCGGATGCCTGCTTTACGAAGTGCTGACAGGCGAGACTCCGTTTCTGGCCGCAAACCCGGCTGAAATGCTGATGCAGCATCTGAATGACGATCCGTACAACGTCCGGGAAAAGATCCCCGAATGCCCGCTGGCCCTGGACGGTTTGATTGAACGCATGCTGGCCAAGAATCCGGACGATCGTCCTTACGATGCGCTGGCCGTGCATACCGAGCTGACGGAGATTCTGGAGAAAGCGCAAGAGGTTGTTTCTCGGGTTTCTCCTCAGGCCCTGGCAGCATCCGGCGCTTCAGCCTCAGCCACGGTCGACCCTGCAACCGGTGAATTGAAGATCAAAAAGAAAAAGAAGAAACGCGATCATGCAGAGTTCTACGAGAAAACCTGGTTTCTCGGAACATGCCTTGCCGTTCTGATTGCGCTCGGCACATGGCTGGCTCTCGGTCCGAATGAAGATACTCTTTATTTGCGTGCCAAAGAGGCCATGGCTGACGACTCAACGGAGTCGGTGGTCAAGTTTGATGATGCGAAGCGTTTGTATCTGCTGCCTTACCTGGAAAAGTATCCAGACGGCAAGCATTCGGACGAAGTCGGCAGGTGGCTGAGCGAGGCGGAAGTAGAGATCCTCGAAGCCCAGGTGCAGAGCAAAGCACGCGGCAAACGTGATGGACGCAACCGTTACGAAAAAATGTGCATCACGGCCGTGCAGGCCGAGCGAGACAAAGAACGCAATCTGCTCGAAAGCATTGAATTGTTTCAGGCGATGATCAACGCATTGACCGATGGGGCCACTCAAACATCCACTGTCGCTGAGGAATCTGCCGCAGCCAACTCGGGCGAAGTCGCGGGAGATCCGAAGTACTGGCGAATACTGGCCGACCGTCACCTTGCGGCTCAAAAGAAAACTCTGCTGACGCATACGGAACGGAACCGCATCATCACAGAACGCATGACCGCCGCAGAAAAATTGAACGCCTCGGAGAAACCAGAAGAAGCCCGCCAGATCTTTACTCTGTTCCGCACCATCTTCCGCGCCGAAACAGAACTCGACCCCTGGCTCGATTACGCCAAACTGCGCATCGAAGGCGGCCCGGCGGAAATGCCTAAATAAAGATCATTCTTTAACGCGGGGTCAGGCATTTCAAACTTCAATCGAGACGTCGATTGAAGTTTGAAGTGCCTGACCCGGGCGTTCCAAATCGCCAGACTTCGAAATGAGCCAGTGAACACTGGCAATTTGTTACCCGCCGCAGCGTTGTGCGGCGACGTCTTTGATGCCTCGCAGATCCAGTTTGCCCGTGCCGAGCAGTGGGATCTGGTCGACTTCGATGAAGCTGTCGCTCGACGGGATGAACAGATTCGGAAGACCGGCGGCCTGAAGGCGATCGGTGATCTCGCGAACGGTTTTCTTCATCGGCTTGTGCAGTACAATCAGACGTTCGCCTTTTTTCTCATCCGAAACTGACGTCACAGCGCAGGCGATTTCCGGTTCGTCGCTCATGTCTTCTTCCAGGATCTTTGCGATCTCCTGTTCGACGAGAATATGCGGCACCATCTCACCGCCAATCTTCGAGAAGCGACTCATGCGGCCCGTGATACGGATAAAGCCGTCGTCGTCGATCGTGGCCATGTCACCGCTGTTGTACCAACCATCGGTGATCAGCTCGGCGGTTTTCTTAGGCTGATTGAGATAGCCCAGCATAATGTTGGGCCCCTTGATCTTCAGCAGCCCTTCCTGATTGCAGCCAAGCTTTTCACCTGTCTCCGGATGAAACACGGCAGCTGCACTGCCAGGAATGACGCGGCCTACGGTACCGTGCCGAGTGCCAGAGTCGCGCTGAGCATCCTGTGGGAGGCGGGAATCCGGAATGTTGAACGAAGCCACGGGCGACATTTCTGTCGTACCATATCCCTCAGTAGGTTCGAATCCAAATTTCTCCTTGAAGGCAGATCGCAGATCGTCCGGCATTTTCTCTGCGCCGACGATCACGAGATTCAAGGACTTCATTTCTTCCACCGTGCATCGCTTCAGATACGAACGGAGGAACGTTGGCGTCGCCGCAAGAATTGTGCACTTGAACTTCTCGGTGAGTGAACCGACCGTGCGTGCATCCAGTGGATTGAAATGATAAACCGCTGCGGGGTCAGCACACAAAGGCAGCCACATCGTGACGGTGAATCCGAACGAGTGGAAAAACGGCAGGACTCCCAGCAGCACATCGGTGTTCGTCAGACGCATCAACTCATTGACCGCATCAACATTGGAACCAATATTGTGCTGAGACAATACGACTCCCTTGGGTTCACCCGTAGACCCAGACGTGAAAATCACCGTCATTGGATCATCGGCTTTGACTCTGTCCAGACTAAGCATTTTCGCAAGCATTCCGGCAGGCATCAGTTTGGCCAAGGCAAAACTGAGCACTCGATCTACGCCCGTGATCTGCTTCTTTAAGTCTTCCAGGTACACCAGTTCCGCGTCCAGCTTCATCGGACGCTTCTCCATGAATGCGCGACTGGTGATGACCTGCTTAATACCAGCTTCACGGATACAAAAATTGACCAGGTCCTCGGTCAGCGTGTAGTTCAGATTGACAGTGACCTTGTTGGCCAGTGACAAAGCGGTATTGGCCAGCACGCCGCCCACGGACGGCGGGACGAGCAGCCCAACATACTGGCACTCGGGCTTCAGCACTTTGGAAACCAGCAGTTTGCGAAATGCCAGTGATCCAATGAGCAGCCGACCGCCGGTCAATTCTGTGCCGGCCGAGTCCGCAACTTTACGACGGTTCCAGCCCAGTCGACACTGTCGAATGAATCGTCGAGCTGGAATCATGCTGCGTTCTTTTCTCAAAAGCACCGACTGCGCGTTCAGCTCCAAAACAGCATTGCGCACGACGTCGACGTTATCTACGTGGAGGATCGGAAGTCCGAAGGAAATTGATACAGGGTACGGCCAGTACTTGGGTTTCTTCCACAGGAAGCGACCGCCCTCATAGCTGAAGATACTGCCCCACAGTTCATCAAGGCAAACGGGAACGACGGGCGCATTCGTATCCTTCAGGATTTTAAGCATTCCCCGTTCAAACTTCAGCAGCTGGCCAATTCGAGAAATTCGACCCTCAGCAAAAATACAAACCAGCTCACCCTTTCGCAGGGCTTCAGTAGCGTTATTCAGTGACTGAATCAATGCCCGAGGGCCATCGCCACTGCGGATCGGAATGATCCCGAACAGATTGGACAGTCGTTTAATAATTGGGCCCTGAACATAGTCCGCGTAGGCCAGCATTCGGATGGGACGCGAACTGGCCAGCAAAATCAGGACTCCGTCGATCCACGTCACATGGTTAGCCACCAGTAACGCGGGCCCCTGTTCGGGAATATTCTCAATTCCGTACGTGCGAACTCGATAAACGAACCGGCTCAACAGCCACACAAAAAAACGAATTGTGGCCTGAGGCAAAATGCACACGGAATACACCACGATCGGCAAAATCCCGATGCCCGCGATCAGAAAAATCAATGGTGAAGACATATGCATGGGCGTTTGCATCAGCCAGAACACGACTGCGACGGCCAACATTCCGATGGCTGTCAGCTGCTGCCCGGCCGCAAGAATTGCCCCCAGTTTGTCGTGCGGACTGCGTTCCTGCAGATAGGCAATCAGCGGAACGTTGAACAACCCGCCGCCCAGCCCGATGATCATCAGCATCGCGCCAGTCATGCTGGGCGAGTCGCTCGTAAAGTACAGCAGGATGCAGGCCAGTCCCATCATCAGCGCACCGAACGGCACCATGCCCAGTTCAACGCGACCATTCGACCACCATCCGGCCAGCAAACTGCCGATGCCGACTCCAATCACCAGCATTCCCATGAACGGCCCGGGGCTGACCTTCGTCGCGTTGTCCGCAAGTTCTTCGTTCACGAAGACATCAATGTTCATCTGAGCCATGGAGGCCAGCGACCAGAAGAACACAATTCCCAGAGTGACTCGGAGAATGGCTCGATCCTGCATCACGAGCTTAATATCGCGCCACGAATCCGTCACCAGATTCCACTGAAACCTGACAGCTGCGTTGGCCGCCGGAACTCTGGGGAGCAGCACCGCGGAAATGGCTCCGAGCACTGCGCATCCAATCAGAGCGACGGAGGAAAGGATCAGGCCGCTGTTATGATCGGTCTTTGTGAGTTCCGCCAGAGCGTAGCCTGCCACGGTCCCGACAATCACGGCCACCAGCGTCGCGACTCCGGAAAGTCCGTTGGCCACGGAGATATCAGACTTCTTTACCAGCTCCGGGATGATGCCCAGTTTAGTTGTGCCGATGAACGCTGCCTGAGCTCCAATGAAAAACAGCACCGTGAACATCATCGGAACGTCGGCCAGATGGATGGCCCACAGCCCGGCGCCCATCAGCACAATTTCAATGATCTTCAGCAGGATTATCGAACTGCGTTTGCTGTAACGATCGGCCGCCCAGCCGGCCCACGGCGCAAACACGACGAAAGGCAACATGAAACATCCGAGTCCCAGCGACAGCACTACGGAACCCGCGTCTTCTTCCGCCCACCCCATCCGTTCCTGGAACTGCTGTTTCCCAATCGGGACAATCAGCCAGCGAAACATGCTGTCGTTCACCGCCGTCAGAAACGTCATCAGCAGATAACCGATGAACGAAATCGACGTCAGTCGCTGAGGTGCAGCGGGCTGGGACATGGTTGGGTGACTACTGGAAATGGTAAAGGTCCTCGAGCTGCGACAGTGCCAGCTCAAAACGAAAACGCCCGTCCACAACGACGACATCGGGTCGCTGCCTCGGACGCTTTCTACCTGAGGGGAAGACACCGTCTGAAGATGGCAACTCCCTGCTGTATGTCGGCATTTCGTCTGGCGTCTGAGCAAAACGGACAGTTTGCGGCGATGGAGGATTGTTCGCAACTTCCGATTGCAACGAATTCCCGACTGTCGGCCTCTCCTGAACGGCAATTTCTGCTGGAAGCTCCTATGACATTCGTCCGGCACGGTGTCGCAGGTTAAGCCACACGTTACATTGCGGTTATCGGAGCACCAGAATTTGATCGGTGCCTCGCGGCGATTTTCATTCCCATGTCCCCGATCGACAGATTCGATTGACCACCATGTCGGCATCTACCGCACACGAACCATTCGATCAGGCACTTCCTGTCGTCTTCTTTGATGGCTTGTGCGGACTTTGCAATCACAGCATCAACTGGCTGCTGGCTCACGATCCGAATCGACGTTTGCGTTTTGCCCCCCTGCAGGGCACGCTGGCCGGAAAGGCCCTGTCTCCGCAACTTCGCGACCGGCTCGACACGCTTGTTTTTCTTCGCAACGGATCCATCTACGTTCGCACGGCGGCGGTTAGCCGAATTCTGATGACGCTCGGCGGACCATGGGCGGCACTCGGTGCATTGCTGTGGATCATCCCTTCGCCACTGCGTGATCTGGGCTATCGCATCGTGTCTCGACTGAGGTATCGCCTGTTCGGCAAGCATGACGCCTGCCGCCTGCCATCGCCCGCCGAACGCGCGGTGTTCCTGGACTGAGTCTGCCTCGCCGATCATCAATGTTACCGTGCGGTTACACCCGGGCATGGCTTTTGAAGTTGCGGACTTGCGGCCTGCGGTCGATCAAGCGTTTAAACAGCGAGATTTATCATAACCCGAAGCCTCACGACTTCGGAAATGAAAGACAGAATGTTTCCTTTGCGGACAATGCTGCACTGCGTTACCCATCGGCGATCGTTTCACCACGTGACAAGAGTTTCTGCAGTCACTAGTCTTTGCAGACTATGCTTCAGTTCCTGCTCAATCCATGGATGCTGCTTGGCCTGGCGGGAATTGGCCTGCCAGTGATCGCACATCTGCTCAGCCGCCGACGCTTTGACGTCGTCGACTGGGGCGCGATGCAGTTTCTGAATCCTTCGCGAAAAACGCGTCGACGTTTGAAGCTGGAAGAATTGCTGCTGTTACTGCTGCGGATCGGATTGATCACGCTCATCGTTCTGGCGGTGACACGGCCCATCGTCCCGAGCGGTTGGTTCAGCGGATATCATTCGGCCGGGTCACGTACCGTCGTGATCGTGATCGATGGATCCAATTCGATGTCTCGCACGGACGGCGTGAACTCGGTGCATCAACAGGCCATGCGTCGTGCGGGCGAGTTTCTGAATTCGCTCGGTCAGGATGACAACATCGCACTGATTGATGCACGCGATCAACCTCGGTCCGTGATTGAATCGCCGCTGAGGGATTTCAATGCTGTCGCGGAACAGATTCAGAAACTTCCGCCGCCGGGAGGTGCCTGTGATGCACTCGCAGCCATTGAAAAAGCGATCGGCATTCTGGGTCGATCCAGTTCTTCGGCCAGGGAGATCGTCGTCTTCACCGATCGGCAGGCGCAGGGCTGGAGATCCTCGAATGATGCCGAGTGGGCGAGGATTGACGACATGCTCAAGTTCCCCGCCGTGAGACCTCAGGTGTGGGTCGTCGACGTAACGTCGCATCTGAGCCCGGTTAGTGGCAACATTTCTGTGGGTCGAATTGAGCTGTCGCGGGAAATGTCGGTGCCCGATTTTCCAGTTCGCCTGCGTGTGCCCGTCAGAAACAATTCCAGCGAGGAGCTTCAGGTTCCTGTCCGTCTGCTTCTGAACAATCAGGCACTCGCCGGCAAAATGCAGAATCCGTTGATCGCGGCCAATTCAGAAACAATGCTGGAGTTTGACTGCGCGATCCGTCCGGAGGGATCTCATATCTTAAGTGTAGAGGCCGAAGCAAAGAACGATGTCATTGCTCTGGACAATATCAGCCATGCGGCAGTCCACGTCACCACTTCGCTGTCCGTGTTGCTGATCAACGGAACGGCTTCGGCCGTGCCCGCCGATCGCGATACGTTTTTTCTCGAACTGGCTTTTGCTGCGCCCGAAGGCAAAGTCGCCTGGGTCAACGCGCGAGCGATCGAGAGTTCCGACTTGAAACCGGGCGACTTCGATTCGGCTGCCGTTGCGGTCTGCTGCAATGTGAACAATCTGCCTGCCGAGGCGTCGGCGGCTCTGGCTGCATTTGTTGCAAAGGGCAATGGAGCCATCATCGCATGCGGCCCCAATATGTCGCCCGCATCGTTCCAGCAGTGCTTCGGTGACTCGGGCCTGGTGCGACAACTGCAAATTGTGCGAACACGAGAAGCTCCGCCTCAGGCGGAAGAACAGATCCGAGTGGCACCGCTTTCGATTCAGCCGGGCTGGCTGGATCGCTTTCGCTCGGATCCCGCTCGCAGCTTTCTGAAGTCGACCTTCACGGCCTGGTGCCTGACCAGGCCAACTCCGCAAAACCAAGACAACACTGCGCCCGCGAAGAATCCTCAACCGTTGAATGCCTCCGATGCTGGCGTCGGGAAGAGTGTGTTGCCGTCAACGGCTGCGGCACCTGTCACACTGGCTCAGCTCAGTACCGGAGATCCTTTAATTCTGGAAGTTCGCCATGGAAACGGAGTCGTCCTGCTAATGACGTCGACTCTGGATCGCACCTGGAACGATCTTCCGACGCGTTCCGATTTCGTTCCGTTTCTCTACGAAGCCGTCTTTCACGTCGCATCGGCTCGCAGCCATCGCAACGTCCTGTTCGCCGAACCGCTGCTGGTCCGACTGCCACCCGCGGCACAAGGGGATGGTGCTGCGGCCAAAAGCCCGGAAGCGAATCCGAATACCCCGGCAGACAGTCAGCCGACTGTCTCATTCACCTCACCGGACAACTCGGTGACACCCGCCACGATCACTGACGGCCCGGCGCCCGTTGCTGTTTTCTCCAATACTTTTGCTCCCGGCGTTTACCGCGTGGCAGAGCACATCGGCGATCGCAGTCCAGTCGACGATGCATTTGTGGTGAACTATGACCACTCCGAGGATCAGCTTGCCCCACTCACGCCGGACGACAAAGGTCGACTGGCGACAAACGATCGCGTGCGATTTTCCTCGTCATTGGAAGAACTCAAAAAACGCATGTACGGTGACGAGAGCATTACCGAACTGTGGGCCCTGTTGATGATCATTTTCCTGCTGTTCCTGATCGCCGAGTTACTGCTGACGCGAAGAACGATTCGAAAAGGCTATGGGAGCCAATCTTTGGCGCCAACCTGATGAGCGTTCTGGATATCGCTGCGGAGCAATCCGTTCGGCCGTGTTTTGCTCTTTCTTGAGGCAATTTTCGCGATTAAGCCGCTTCAAGACCGTCAGCCTTTACGGTTGTTCCGCTGGTAGCGAAACCCGCTGAGGGATTTACCGGTTTTATCCGTCGTATGGAAAAGTGAATCCTGTCCGTTGCAATGAGTCGCCGAATCTGGACATTGAAGACGTGTCAGTTCTCCGGCTTTCACCGGCTGTGTTTCAGCGTGTCCGATACACTGTAGTGAGCTATGACCAACGGCCAAAAATTGAACAGTGAGCTCAAAATTCGCCAGAAGCTCGGCAAGTACCGCATTGAGCGGCGTCTGGGCTCCGGTGGATTTGCGTCCGTCTATCAGGCGATGGATACGGTTCAGGGAATTCGAGTGGCCATTAAAGTGCCCCACTCGAAGTACACCACCGAAGCCGTGCTGACCGAATTCCGCAAAGAAATTCGCACAACCGCTCCCCTGGAACACGACAACATCCTGCCGATTAAAGATGCCAGCATTATTGAAAACCGTCTGGTCGTCGTGTTTCCGCTGGGCGACGAAACGCTGCAGCAGCGCATGACGCGGCGAATCTCGCTGGACACCGCGTTTGACATCGCCGAGCAGATCCTGCGAGCCGCCGCGATGGCTCATTCTCACCACGTGATTCACTGCGATATCAAGCCGGAAAACGTGATCGTCTTTGCAGGCAACCGAGTCCGGCTGGCAGACTTTGGAATCGCTAAGGTCTCGCAGAAAACAGTGCAGGGCGGAGGCACGGGGACCGTCGGTTACATGGCGCCGGAACAGGCCATGGGAAAACCGTCCTTCCGGTCTGATGTATTTTCCATCGGCCTGATCCTGTGGCGATTGTTGTCAGGTCAGTGGCCGGAATGGCCGTTCGAATGGCCAGTCAATGGCTATCCAAAACTCCGCGGTCGTATTCATCCGGAGTTCATCGACTTCATGCGACGGGCGATCGAGATCAATCCGCGGCATCGCTACCGTGATGCTCAGCAAATGCTGGCCGTTTTTCTGAAGCTGAAGAACCGAACAATTCGACACGCCAAAAGCCGTCGCAAAGCGTCCGCATAAGTCAGCACGGCTGCAGTTCGCCGCGGACAGGCTGATCCGGAACCGCCGCTGATCCCCTCGCGTTGCGTTTCAATTATCCTGCGAAAACAGCTGCGGACCGGTTGTCGCTTGATCGTCCGGCGTCAATTCCTGATTGAACCGGATGCGATTTCCAAACGGGTCGGTAACTTCAATGCACAGACTGTTGTAGAACGTTCGCTCCAGAACTGGCCGCATGTAACCATAACCACGCGATGTAATCGTGGCATGAAATTCTTCGATGCCACTCATCCAGACAAACACAGTGGAACCCGGACAGCAGTCGCCGTGATGCTCCGTCAGATGCAGCACCAGATGGCCTTTGCTGATCTGAAGATAAGCCGGAGATCGTTCATCCGGCTGGTGCTGCCAGTCGACGGAAAATCCGAGGAAGCCCACGTAGAAATCCCGGGCTTTGACAACATCAAAGATTCGCATCAGTGGAATTGTGGCTACAAATTCTGAACTCATCCAGAGCCGCCTGTCTGTGTGTCAGAAGTTAAAACGCGGGGCGCCGACCGGGAGAAATCCCTATGGAACTTTCTGAACCGCATCCTCCGGCCGTTGGCAACATTTTTCCAGGACTGCAAAGGCCCGAAGGATTAAAAATGCGTCGAATATCTTCCATCACGGCCAGATCAGTTTCCGTGAACAGACGCTTCATGAGACTGATCTTTTCTACGCCGATGCCGTGCTCACCCGTCACGCTGCCGCCCAGATCGATGCACCGATTCAGGATTTCGTCACTGGCCTCAATCACACGCTGAATCTGGTCCTTATTGCGTTCGTCAAACAGCAGAATGGGATGAATGTTGCCGTCGCCCGCGTGAAAGACGTTGACGATGCGAATGTTATGACGCTGTTCGACTTCTCGGATGAATCGCAGAATCTCGGGCAATCGTGTGCGCGGCACAACGCCGTCCTGAGTACAGCAGCTGGGGCTGAGTCGGCCGATGGCTCCAAAAGCCTGCTTTCGACATTTCCACAGCAGCAGTCGTTCCTCTTCAGTCTGGGAACGTTTCACTTCGCGTGCACCCATCTGCATGCAAAGGTCAATAATCAGAGTGGCTTCTTCTTCCACGACGCAGTCAAGCCCGTCGACTTCGATAATCAGGACCGCGCCGGCGTCGAGCGGAAAGCCAAAGGAAAATGCTTCTTCCAAAGCCCCGATGATTCCCTGGTCCAGCATCTCCAGCGCGGCCGGAATAATACCGGCTCCGATAATGCGACTGATCGCCTGAGTTGCATCCTCGACGGTATTGAAAATCCCGAGCATGGTTCGGTAGGCCGCGGGGTCGCGAGTGATGCGGACCCAGACTTTTGTCACCACGCCGAATGTGCCTTCGCTGCCGACAAACAAGCCTGTCAGATCAAACTCATTCCCTCGCCCGCAGGGGCCTCCCAGCTGAATCAGCTGACCGTCCGCGCTGACGTACTCGACACCCAGAATATGATTGACGGTGACTCCGTATTTCAAAGTGTGTGGACCGCCCGAATTGGTGGCCACATTGCCGCCGATGGTGCAGGCTCCCTGACTGCTGGGGTCCGGAGCGTAATGAAAACCGCTGCCGGCCAAAGATCGAGTCAGTCGCAAGTTGACGCAGCCGGGTTCGACGATGGCGTATCGATCCCGCAAATTGATTTCCAAAATGCGATTCATCTTGGTGAGCGCAATCATGACGCCACCACCGACCGGCAAACAGCCTCCGGCCAGACTTGTTCCAGCTCCTCGCGCTACGAACGGAATCTGGAAGCGGTTGCATTCCAGCACGATGCGAACCACTTCTTCACTGTTAATCGGGAACACAACAACGTCCGGTGTGTTCTTTTCAACGACGTATCCATCACATTCGTAGACAACCAGTTCATCCGGAGCGTCGAGCAGTCGATCCGCACCGACAATGTCTCGCAGCCGTTGCAAAAACTGAGGCGTGATGATGGAAGATGCTGGAGCAGGAAACGTCGCGGAACCGGACATATCGATACCCTTACAGGGGCGAATAAACTTCAAGTCGGTTCATGATATCGCATTCCCCACGACCGGCCAGTGACTTCTGGCCGCTTGATGAAATGCGGGGCTCACGGAATCAGCCAATCGCCTGAGATCTTTGTTGTAGGCCGCGAAGGCGGGGATTAAAGAGTCCGTCGCTGAAAGAACAAAATCATTTCCTCTTTGTTGGCCGGATTGGGGACCGCCGTCACAAGCTGCCAGCCCCGATCACCGACCTGTTCGGCTATGTCTTCGCCCAGAAATTTCCCGTACTTATCTGTTTCCAGGTAATACGTCCGGTATTCCATTTGAGGCGAAAGCACAGCGTCAAACAGCAGGCGGGTGAACAGTTCGGCCGACCAGATGGTCAGAATCAGCAGGAAAAGTTGTTTGTAGCTCATGTTAATTCCCTTGGCTCACGTTCAGGACAGCCGTGCAGAATAGAACATTCCGGGAATCGTGAAAATATGGACCCTGTTGCATCGCCGATGCGGTTCAATAGACTTCCGCACGGGGAATGACCAATGTCAAAGTCCCAATGACCAATGAATCGCAGAAACGCAGTAACGAAGCAAAAAATACATACTCTGCATTGCGACTGACTGAACACTGAAAACTGACTACTGAAAACTCCACACCATGCCTCGTTACGATTTCAAACCTGTCGAATCCCGCTGGCAGCAATACTGGGATGAAAACCAGACCTTTCGCACACCGGATGCAGTTTCAGAACAGAAGAAGCTGTACGTTCTGGACATGTTTCCGTACCCATCCGGCAGCGGCCTGCATGTGGGGCATCCAGAAGGCTACACGGCGACGGATATCGTCTGCCGTTATTCACGGATGAAGGGCCTGAACGTTCTGCATCCGATGGGCTGGGATGCGTTCGGACTTCCGGCCGAAGAACACGCCGTCAAGACGGGCACTCATCCTCGCGAAACGACCGAGCAGAACATCGCGACGTTCAAGCGTCAGTTGAAGATGCTCGGATTCAGCTACGACTGGGAACGAGAACTCTCAACAACCGATCCGGATTATTACCGCTGGACTCAATGGATCTTCCTGCAGATCTTCGACACCTGGTACGATCCGGAATTCGTGTGGACTGGTCCGGACGGCGTGACTCGAAAAGGCAAAGGCCGGCCGATTAGTGAATTGCCGATTCCATCTGAGATTTCAAATTTGAAATCTCAAATGGAACCATCCGAAAACCGAAAACTGAAAACCGAAAACCTGCCCGAAGCCGTTCGTCGTTATCAGGACAAGCATCGCCTCGCCTACGTCTCTGACGCGCCGGTGAACTGGTGCCCTGCGTTGGGAACAGTTCTGGCGAATGAAGAGAC
>QWOO01000231.1 GCA_003669615.1 Planctomycetota bacterium | reverse complement strand
CTGCCAATATCGGATCCCTCATTCCGCCTGGCACAGTGTTGGGATATCTCTGCGACGCACGGGAGACAGATATCCTGATGACGCTGTCGAATGAACAGCGGCATGATATACGAGAAGGTCAGTCTGCTCAGTTTCAATGGCGCGGTAATCCGAGCGTTGTGTTGCAGGGTACCATTCGTCAGCTGGCTTCGCTGGAAGTGCGTGAAATTCCGGAGGAACTCACGACCGCCGGATTGTTAGCACCGCTGTCGGCCGCCGGGCCAGAGCAGGAATCACGACGTTGGGAAGCTGTGTTTCATGGTATTGCCGCGAATTCCGCAGAACAGCCCGTGTTGTATTCGACAGGTTTCGTGCGAGTCCAGGTGGAGCCCGCGTCACTTGTCTCTCGAGCCATGCGGTTTCTCGAAGCCGCGTTTGAGTAACGGTTGGGATAGCCGCAAACGTGCAACGTGAGAACTGACGTTTCGAGCTTGTATGAAGCTCACACAGCGGGAGCCATAAACGCAAGCAGCAAACCGTACTGAAGGTCGTTCATGACCATTGAGTACGGTTTGCTGTCGAAATGAGAATGCGAATGCGATGAATCTGCGTTCGCGTATTGTTAACTGTGATCAATCCGTGACTAATGTGCCCTCATGCTGTCGCCGAAGGTTCGCCATTCCATGACGGACGGGTCCGCGACCTTGCGGTACCCCAGACTCATCACCACTTCCAGCACTTCACTCCATGTTGGGAAGGGGCGACCGCTCTTGCGTTTGTAGTCATCCATGGCTCGCATAAACTCGATCTCTCCATCCGAGTAGTCGCGTTCGCAGGTGGTAGGATCGATCTGTCGCCGACGGTCCTGTCGTCGACGGTCCATGATCTCACGACGTGTCTCCATCATCACGTCAATTTCTGCGTCCGCCGGCGCAAGTTTGATTTCCGGCACCTTGAGTTCAGGCTTTCGCTGACTCACGGGCCTGCGATCCGGCTTCGTTCGCCGGGGCGATGTTCTTCGTCGGTCGGTGACGAGAACATCAGAACTATAATCCGACATTGAGAACACCCTCTTCACGTTCTGGGGAGAAACGAGACTGGTATCGCTGGCTCATGCAATGCTTCTGCCAGCGGTGACTTCGTAAATCGGCTTACCGATCGCCACAATCCCTTGCAGCTGAAGTACGCGAACAAACGTCCTTACCAGACTATTGCCCAGAAAATACGGGCAGGGGGAAATAAGAGGGTTGGTGAGGACTGTTCATCGAAGGAAACATTAGCCATCGCGTAGAAAAACCGCCTGTAGCGGTTATGCACGCGCGATCACAGATAATCGTTGAAAGATTCGACCAATTCCCTGAAGCCAGATGGAAAATTTGCGGAGTTCGGATCCGCTTTGATTTTCACACGTTCCCCGCATAATGCCGTTCGTAAAATTCGAAATCGAGCCCCACGAATGCCCTGTTTATGGTCGGAATTCGTGAGTCTCAACGACAGATCGCGTGAAGTAGAATGCCCGATTGTTATCGCAGAGCCACCATCGGAACAATTGAAATTCCAGCGGTTCGCTCAGTACTCAATCCGGCTGTTCTCTCATTACAGTACGTCACATTTTCCAGTCGCGGCGCGGAATCCTGAATGAAACAGCCAAGTGTTACGCTGGGTCCCAATGAAATCGCAAGACACACCGATTCATGAAGCGAATTCTCTGCATCCGATTTCCCAATTGGCCTGTGCAGTGTCTGCAGCACCGGCTCCGTGCGGACAAGGTTCCCGGGACGGCGCTGGCGTTGCATACGGCAATGCCGGTAGCGCAGGAACAACGCGCACCGAAACTGGCCATCAATGAAGACATCCGGTTCCTGAGATCGCTCTACCCTGCCGCGCAAGGTGGCCCGGCGATCGTCGCCGTTTCCGCCGACGCGTGGGCTCGAGGCGTTCGGCCCGGCATGCCTCTTGCAGAAGCTCGCAGCATGGCGGTACCTGTGCGCGCCGCGGCGACGAAGAATCAGAAGTTGAAAAAGGGAATCGAGTCATCGGAGCCGTCAATCGAGTTTCATGAATGGCATCCCGAACATGATCGTCGTCAGTTAAAGGAAGCCGCCGAACTTACTCGGCCCTATGCGCCTGTGGTTGGGCTCGATGCCGTTCCCATGCCCGACAGCCTGCTGCTGGATATCACAGGCTGCGGACCGTTGTTCGGAGGCGAAGCGGGTCTTGCGGAATCCTTACTGAAAGATTTGCATGCGGCCGGCTGGTATGGTCGCATTGCGATCGCGCATTCGGTCGCGGCGGTCTGGGCGCTGACTCATACCGACACGCCGATTGAAATTTCCGCGCGTCAGGAAGCGAATCGCGGCAGTGATCGCCAGGCAACTCATCGTATGCGTATCAACAATGTGCGACATGAGCTGCCCATTCAAATCGTTCCGGTCGGACAGCACCAGTCGGAGATCCAGCGACTGCCCGTGTCGGCGTCTCGACTGGGTTTAAAGGATTTGGAAATCCTGAAGCATCTGGGCCTGCGCACGATCGGCCAATTGTTGGGACTGCCCCGACAAGACCTGCCGTCTCGACTGTCTGCAGATGGCGTGTTGAGAATTCAGCAGCTGGCAGACGCCATTGACGAGCCCATCATTGCGATTCCCGAAGCCAACCCTGTGGCCACCGTTTGGAGTACCGATGATCCTGCGTGCGGTCTCAATGACATTCGTCATATTCTGTTGCATCTGACTGAACAAATTGCCGAACAGCTCCTGCGACGGCGAATGGCGTGCAGCCAGGTGACTTGTCTGTTTTCGTGTGTGGATGGATCCAGTGTTTCCGTTCCTGCGAGCCTCGTGAAGCCAACGCAGTCGCACCAGTTGCTGCATGAAGTCTTGTGCATGCGAATTGAAACGGCCATCACGCACTCCGTGATCGAATCGACTGCCGCCGGCACCGTAGACCGAATGTCCACCGCCAACTTTTCACGCGATGAAAGTGTCGGCGCGCCCGCGGCCGGGCAGATTGCTTCCCTGGATTCTCAACCGTTTTGCCGAGTGACGATGACGGCCGCTGTGTCGATGATTCCCGTCGCTCGTCAGCGTGATTTATTCAGTCCGGTGGAACACATCGTGCCTCAGGAAGAGCTGGCATCGCTGATCACACGTCTGAGCGGCCGATTGGGCCATGAAGCCGTACTGACGGCTCATACGAACTCCGACGCTCGTCCCGAGCATTCGATTCGCCTGGATCCAGTGTTGCCCGAGGATCCGTCGCTGGCCTCGCAGTCGCAGCGCGATGCCGTGTTGAGAAGTTTGACAGACCCTGCTCCGGTCGGCGGGCAGCTCGAGCCCGGCGTCGCGCGTCCACTGCGGTTGTTGGCCGTCCCGCAGTTGATTGCCCGAACGAACGGTGAACGCAATTTCCCTCGGCAAGTGATGCTGTCGGGAAAAGCTTTTGAACTCGCCGAGTTCTCAAGTGCGGAGCGAATTCAGACCGCGTGGTGGACCGATCAGCCGTGCCATCGGGATTATTATCAGGCGACCAGCCGCACGGGTTCGCGATTCTGGCTGTTTCGAGATCTCCAGTCCGGCGAGTGGTACGTGCATGGCGTCTTTGACTGATGTTCGATGACAGCGGAGGCCTTGCACGACGTTTCAAAAGGGGAACCTCAAAAACGGCGAGACAGGATTTGCGTTGTTACCATGAGACGTTTTCGGTCCCACTGGTCGTGGACATTATCCGCCAACCAACGGGGCCGATTGAGGTAAATGGCGGGCATTACTCAGCCCTTTTCCCATGTTCGGGGCATAATTGCCCAGTATTCGCAAACACCCAAAGCCCAAGGACGTTCGCAAAAAAAGCTGGCTTCTTAACTGCAGACCGTTCAAAATGCCGATTAGTCCCGAGGATTAGAGGTGCGAGCCATCTGGATCGGCACCACAAACCTTGCCGAACGGTAAAATCCCACCTAAAATCCCCACACTAAATACGGACGGCTGAAGAACTTAAGCTTTCGCATCCCGCCGAATTCCCTCCCGCCGAACCACAACCTACCTCGGCACCATTCGGAAAATCCCATGAGTACGATTTTAAAACGCCCTCAGGCGTACCGAGAGAGTCCGCGCCGACTGACCGCTGAAGAGCTGGACACGGTGCAGCGGTTGTTCTCCACGGACGGGCTTTCCGCCGTAAGCAGCGAATTTGGTTTTGCCACGGACTTACAGTGTCTTCAGTGCGTCGCCCATTCGCTGGGAATGTCGGTTGTGGACTTGTCCAAAGAGACGGTCGACCGATCCATTCTGGAAGGGTTTCCTGTTCGATTAATTCATCGCCACGGTATTTTTCCCATCGATCGAAGTTCGACATCGATCCGGATCGTCGTGAGCAATCCCTTCGACGTTCAGGCAGCGGATGCTGTTTCCGCCGCGACCGGTTTGTTCGTGATGACTTCTCTGGCGTTGCCTCACGAAGTTGCGACCCTGATTAAAACGCATCTGGGCGTGGGGGCTCAGACTCTGGACGGCCTGATGGCTCAGGCCGCTGAGAACACTGATGACATCGAAATCATCGGGGACCTGAGCTTTGAAGAATCCGAAGCCGCTGCGATGGCTCAACAGGCTTCCGTAGTGCGACTGGTAAACGACATTCTGACAGAAGCCGTGAACAACCGTGCCAGCGATATCCATATGGAATCGCAGGCGACAGGGATGAAAATTCGTTATCGCATCGACGGTGTGTTGCAGAATCAGCCAGTCCCGCCAGAACTCAACCGTTTCCAGGCAGCGATCCTGAGCCGCCTGAAAATCATGGCGCGTCTGAACATCGCAGAAAAGCGAGTTCCGCAGGACGGTCGTATTAAACTGCGAGTTCAGGGCCGCGAGGTCGACATTCGCGTTTCGATCATTCCGATGCTGCATGGCGAAGGTGTCGTCATGCGAGTGCTCGATAAGAACGCGATGAAGTTTTCGCTGACCGGCGTGGGGATGGAAGACGACACGTGCAGCCGGTTCCGTGAACTGATCCGCCTGCCTCACGGGATTGTGCTGGTCACAGGTCCGACAGGTTCAGGCAAAACGACGACGTTGTACAGTTCGCTGGCCGAGATCAAGAGCGAGCGTAACAAGATCATTACGACGGAAGATCCGATTGAGTATCAGCTGGAAGGCATCAATCAGATTCAGGTCAATCACAAGGTCGGCCTGACCTTTGCCGCATGTTTGCGAAGCATTCTGCGTCACGATCCGGACGTTGTGCTGGTCGGTGAAATTCGTGACTTCGAAACGGCCGAAAACGCCGTTCAGGCATCGCTCACCGGGCACATGGTTTTTAGTACTCTGCATACAAACGACGCGGCCGGATCGTTCATGCGTCTGGCTGATATGGGTGTCGAGCCGTTTCTGATCAGCAGTACGCTGGAAGGCATTATGGCTCAGCGTCTGGTGCGGACGCTGTGCAAGCATTGTCGAGAAGCCTACATGCCGTCGGAAGAAGACGTGCCTGGCGACTTTCCGCTGGAAGATT
>QWOO01000253.1 GCA_003669615.1 Planctomycetota bacterium | reverse complement strand
TCTGGCGTTGGCGTGACTGGATTGTACGGTCTATCAACGAGGACAAACCTTACGATCAGATGATCGTGGAAATGCTGGCGGCCGATGAAGTGTTGCCGAAAGAAGATGAGAACATCGTGGCGACCGGGTTTATCGTCCGCAGTTGGTTCAAGTGGAATTATGAGACGTGGAAGAAGGAACTTGTCGAACATACCGGAAAAGCGTTTTTGGGACTGACACTGAATTGTGCGCAATGCCACGATCACAAATATGATCCACTCACACAGGAAGAATATTTTCGCTTTCGCGCCTTTTTTGAACCACTGGAACTCCGCCATGATCGCGTCCCGGGAGAAGCGGATCCGGGAATGTTTGAGAAGTATGTTTACGGCAAACCGTATGGTCCAATCAAAACTGGGAGGGTGCGAGTCTTCGACGAGTATCTCGACGCCGAGACATTCATGTTCTCTAAAGGCGATGCTCGCCTGAAGATCGAAGGCAAGCCTCCGATGAAGCCCGGTGGACCTGCCGCTGTAAAAGGCAATGACCTGACGGTTGAGCGTATTGTGTTGCCGATCGAGGCCGCGTATCCGGGCATGAAGGAATTCATCCGCGCTGAGGAACGCGGACGACGACAAGCGGCCATCGAAGCGGCTCAGACGGAACTTGCTGAGGCGCGTAATGCGTTGTCGACGGAACCACCGGAACTGCAACAGGAATTGCAGATGGCTGAGCTTGCTTTGCAGCAGGCTCGGGCGGATGCCGTTCGCCTGTTACTGGAGACCGGAGGCACGGCCAACAGTCCTGTACTGGAGGGAACTCAGTCGCTTGTTCTGGATGCAAAAGTCGGTCGCCGAGCACTTTCTCACAGTCTGCCGGGACTCGATACGTTGTCGAACGACGCGACCGTTTCGTATCTCATTCGCATCGTGCAGGACTCGCATACCAACCTGCAGCTTGGGCTTGATATCGCGCAGGGAGCGACCGGCGGATTTGTGGCGTTTGAAAATGGAAACGTAAAATCCTACATGCCGGGCGGATTTCAGGAATTTATCGCCGGCAGTTATGACCTGGCAAAGGGACAGAACTCCTTCCAGGTTCAAATGCAGCTGGACATCGCGAACAATCTGTTTCTGCTGACCGTAAAGTCACTTAGCGACAACACTGTGATCGTCAATGCAGTTCCAGCGGCGCTGAACGGCTGGAAGCCACAATCAAACGGCCGTCGCGGTTTGTTTCTGGATTGCCGACCGGGAACAGAAGCGATCTACGACGCACTTACGTTCACGCAGCAGGATGGCACAAAACTCCTGAGCTTCGATTTTGAATCACCGGCCGATATCGATGGCAGGGACATCGTCGATACTCCGGTTGCTGCTGGTTCATCGCCCTGGCTCGTCACGGCGTTTTGCGCGGCTCCGGCAACTTCCAAAGTCACATCGGCGGTCATGTTGAATCCGACCGTGCAGGCGGCTCAGGCCCGCTTCACCGCTGCAAAACAATCGTTACGGCTGCCTACGTTAAAGATCGAAGCAGCAGAAGCAAAACTGCTGGCCGCGAATCAGGAGCTGCAAAGCCTGAACGATCGTATCGCCGCGGACTCGGCCAGATACGCGACCGGTTTATTGTCCGAAGACCTGCAGGCCGAGCCGGCTGTGAAGACTCTGATTGACGCCGCCTGTCACCACGAACGCGAGGCCTCCGTCGCCACGGCAACAGCCGGTCTGATCTCTGCGGATGCCGCCATCGCGGCGGCTGAAGTTCGCATCGCGGATGCCGGTCAGAAGGCCGATCAGGCTGCCGGAGAAGCGGCGACTAAAGAACTGCAGGCCGCTCAGCAGAATCGAACGGCGGCCAGCGCGGCATTGAGCAAGGCCGGTGAAATGCTGGCAAAGGAACTCGGCGAGTACACTCCGCTGTCGCCAAAGTACTCTCAGATTAGTTCCGGACGTCGCAGCGTGCTGGCGCGCTGGATTGCCAATAAGGAAAATCCACTGACCGCTCGAGTCGCCGCCAATCATCTTTGGCTCCGTCATTTCGGACAGGCGATCGTGGACACTCCGCATGATCTGGGTCGCAATGGAAGTCGTCCTACACATCCGGAACTGCTGGACTGGCTGGCGTGCGAGCTCATGGATTCCGGCTGGTCGATGAAACACATCCATCGGCTGATTGTGACCAGTCAGACCTATCAGCTTACCAGCCTGCAGCCACAATCAGCAGTTGATCGGACTCATGATCCTGTCGAACTGAACTCGGCTGATGCAGACAATAAAACCTACTGGCGATTTCCGCCCGCACGTATGCAGGCCGAAGTAGTCCGTGACAGTCTTCTGTCTGTTGCGGGAGAACTTGATGCGACCATGGGAGGCCATGAGATCGACCACAAAGAAGGCATGACTTCACGTCGAAGAAGTCTCTACTTCGCGCATCATGGCGAAGAGAAGATGGAGTTTCTGGAACTCTTTGACGCGGCCAATGCGTGCGACTGTTACAAACGCACGACTTCCGTTCAACCACAGCAGGCTCTGGCATTGAGTAACAGTGAACTGACAAAGTCGCTGAGTCGGGCACTGGCAACTCGATTGTGGGACAAGATGGCGGCAGAGATTTCCACAGTGAATAAGACCACCGAAGAACCCGGTCAGGCGATACCGGTTTCGCTCGACGACCTGGGCACTCGTCAGAAAACTCGATTCGTGACACTCGCATTTTTGCAGGTGCTGAATCGAGCTCCAGGCGAGGCCGAACGAGTAGCCTCGCTCAATTTTCTGGAGCAGCAGACCATGCGAATAACACCGGTGGCCGGAACAGAATCTGCCTTTGATCCGGCCGTGCGCGCACGAGAAAATCTGGTGCACGCTCTGATGAACCATAATGATTTTGTCACTGTACGATAACCGTCTATTAACGTCCTGTGGACGGTTTACGAACCGTTGCGAAGAAGAGGTCCTGCGATGAAATCAAAACACTCGTCCTTCTGTGGTCGATCACGACGTACGTTTCTAAGCAATTTAGGACTGGGATTTGGTGGCATCGCATTGAATTCGATGCTGCATCAGGACGGCTACGTTCGCGGCGCAGAATCGGGACCTCATGCGAAACCGGATGGCAGTCCGCACTTTGCACCCAAGGCAAAGAATGTGATCTGGATCTTTCTGTCCGGCGGAGTCAGCCAGATGGAAACGTTTGATCCTAAACCACTGCTGAATAAGCTGGAGGGCAAAACGTACGATCAAACGAGCCTGCCGAATCCACAGAAATTGCCGATGTATCTGGAGCGGTCACGTTCCGTTGTTGGCATCGATCGCGAACTTCACTCAAAAATTTTCCCGCTGCAGGTTGGCTTCAAAAAATACGGCAATGTGGGGCTTGAAGTCAGCGACTGGCTGCCTCACCTCGCGACCTGCGCGGACGACCTGGCTGTGGTCCGATCGATGTGGACGACAGACAATGACCATGCTGCCGAGTTTCAGATGCACACGGGTCGGCACAAGCTGGACACGCCGGAGCCGGTGATTGGTTCCTGGCTGAATTATGGACTGGGAACACTGAACGAAAATCTGCCGAAGTTTGTGTTCCTCGGTGAATTCCGTGACCCTCGGGTGAAAGAAAATTTCGACGCGCACTACCTTGGGCCAACCTATGGAGGCGTTCAGCTGCATCTGGATCCGGCGAACCCGCTTTCGTTTGGCAAACGAGCGGCCGACGTCAGCGCACTGGAGCAGCGAGGCGAATTTGAATTCCTCCAGCAGATGAATCGCCTTACGGCCGCAGAGTATCCTCAGGATGCTCAACTGCAGGCTCGCATCAACGCTTATGAACTCGCCTTTCGGATGCAGCAGTCCGTTCCGGAAACTTTGAATCTGGCTGAAGAAACGCCGGAGACTCAGAACCTGTATGGCATCGACAATCCCACAACGGCTGTTTACGGACAGCGTTGCCTGGCGGCTCGCCGGCTTGCAGAGCGAGGCGTTCGTTACACGCTGGTGTATCTTAGCGACTATGGGGAATGGGATTCTCACAGCGATCTTCAGAAGAATCACTCGCGATCGTGTGAGCGTATCGACAAACCGATTGCCGGACTTTTGAAGGACATGAAGCAGCGAGGGATGTTCGACGATACCGTTGTGGTTTTCACCACGGAGTTTGGAAGAACGCCGGGTGTGGAATTCGGAATGTTTAACAAGTCGGCCACGGGGCGCGATCATCATCCGCACGGATTCACCGTTTGGCTGGCCGGTGCTGGAATCAAGCCGGGAATTCATGGCGCGACGGATGAACTGGGTTTCCATGCTGTCGAACATCCGCACTATGTGACCGATCTGCATGCCACAATTTATCGTCTGCTGGGGCTTGACTGCCGACGACTTGAAGTCCCGGGCCGCAAGCGACTGGATATGGACTACGGAACCGCCATCTCCGAAATCCTGGCCTGAGAATTTTTCGCAACCCGACACCGCGCAACGGCTGTGGACTGCGCCCAATTCGTGCGGTCAACCAACACTTCTTGATCGCCGCCTTCGGTCTCGTTGACTTGCAGATGCACGTGCGGTAAGAAAGATCTCAGCGAAAGGTTTTGAAGGACGTTCGTGTTTCGGCAACGAAGCAGCCTTCGCCGACGTAAAAACTGTTCGCGGGTTCTCCATATTTCAAATCCTGATTGAACGAGCCAGTACTTATCATGTCCGTTGATGTTCAGAAAATTAAAGAGCAGGTTCTTCGGTACTCCGATCAGATCGAACGCGTCCGCGCGGAGGTTCGGAAAGTCCTGGTCGGACAGGACGTGATGTTGTCGCGTCTGTTGATTGCTCTGCTGACCGGCGGACATGTGCTGCTGGAAGGTTTGCCGGGGCTTGCCAAGACCACGGCCATCAAAGCGCTGGCCAGCGCGATTCGCTGCCGTTTCAATCGAATTCAGTTTACTCCGGATCTGTTGCCGGCGGACCTGATTGGAACGATGATCTACAATCCGCGTGAGGGTTCTTTTGGTACTCGAAAAGGTCCGATCTTCGCCAATCTGGTGCTGGCGGACGAGATCAATCGAGCACCTTCCAAAGTTCAGTCCGCGCTGCTGGAAGCGATGCAGGAGCATCAGGTCACGATCGGCGATGAAACCTATCCGCTGGAAGAACCGTTTCTCGTACTGGCCACCCAGAACCCGATCGAGCAGGAAGGCACCTATCCGCTGCCTGAAGCTCAGGTCGATCGTTTTATGCTGAAGGTGGTTGTGGGTTATCCGAGCAAGGCGGAAGAACGGCGAGTGGTGGATTCCGTGCTGGATGACGTCCGTCGCGAAATTCAGCCCGTACTGGAACCCTCGCAGCTGGCAGAAATCAAACAGACAGTGTCCACCATCTACATGGATGACAAGGTTAAAGATTACGTCCTGGACGTTGTCGCAGCGACTCGCCGGCCGGACGAGTACCGTCTGCGAGATCTGAAGCCGCTGATCGAATGTGGTGCGTCGCCGCGAGCGTCCATCAATCTGTGCCTGGCGGCAAGAGCGAATG
>QWOO01000229.1 GCA_003669615.1 Planctomycetota bacterium | reverse complement strand
TAGTCAGGATGTTTCCAGGCGTCAAACTTTTGCTCCCTGCATCGAACCAGATTGCGATGGAAATTCCCAAGTTCAGCGTACCGCCCGAACTGCTGGGCTTTCCCCACCGGCGTGGACTTAGCATAGCGGAACTCGCCAAGAGTTCCGGCTTTCCTGGACAATCAACGGAAGTCTACGCGACTTCCGCTACAAATTTTCCTTAAGTCCACGCCACTCTGGCTTTCCCCACCGGGGTATTTTGATCAGGAAGCGTTGCAAATCTATACGGGCTCACGCCGTCCCTTCGGCACACTTGCCGCTAATTCTGCGCGAAACGCACGATCATTGAGCCCCCTCATGAGACCGCCTCATAAAGCTTTCGCGTGTAGCAGGATCCGTGAGACTTCATAAGGGCTTCTGAAGTCTCACCAGTCCAGCTACGAGTTTTAGCGATCTTTTGTGCGGAATCCAACACTGGTGGAGCCCAGAAGAAATCGCTGTCGCTCCCGCTGCAGTGATTCCCGAGTGTCAATCGTTCGTTCGTTGCGGCGCCACCAAAGCACGCGTTGAGGCTCGGAGATCGCAATCTGAAATTGTAACGGCGAGTCACTTTGGGCGAGCACCCATTCGATCACGGCCAGCTGAAACCGGTCCTCCGGATACATCGGCGATGATGTCTGATCGAGCGACCAGCGGTCAAGCATGACCGGGCACCAGTCGCTTAAAGGAGCGGGGTCGCCCAGGTAATTCGCCAGCGTGGGGACAACTTTGGTTCGATCGGCTTCATGAACGAAAAGGATCCAGCTCTCTGGACGACTGGAATACAATTGCCACGATGGCCAGTTGTCAGCCAGTCCCAGCAAACCGGAAATGGGGAATCCCCAAATCATGATCAGTGCCAAACGTCGGCGGCCCGCGTGCTCGTGTTCAGCACTCTCCACAGCGAGATCATTGCCAGCGAACAGTACCGGAACGAGGCACAAAAAGCAGATGTTCCATAGGAGCACTCCGATATGGTGATTGAGTCCCCATGGACCGAGCACTATCAGCAGCGTCCCATGCAACAAGAGTGCTCCGACGCATCCGAAGCTGCGAGTTCGTTCTGATAACAACAACAGGCCAATAAGAACTTCTCCGGCAGTCATCGCATGACACAGCAGATCGAAAGTTTGGTCGCTGATACCAGTCGGCTCGATTCCGAGCATGCTCAGCAGCTGTCGAACAATCACTCCCGTGATTCCCTGCGCGGGTACAAACGTGATTCTGGACAACGCCGAGCACACATACACAGAAGCAACAATCTGCCGCATCAGACGCAGCCGGTTTGTTCCCTGCAAGACTAACGTGACAGCGAGGTTCAGCAGAAACAACCAGTGCCACGCCTGCAGCCGATGCTGATCCACGAAGACGAGTGATATCCCCGTCAATAAAGTGACACCAAAGACCAGTCGTATCACTTGCCGGGGGCTCGACTTCGACAGCAGCCGCGCGATAAGCATGCAAAGCAAAGTCACAAAAAACAGGGAGACTGCATTCCCCCCGCTGAATGTCCGCCCGGGAACCGCAAGCAGCGGGACGTGCGGAAAATCATTCCGTCCCATCCACAGTGGCCGAGTTGCGGCGATGAGCAACAGTTCGAACACCGCCAGAACCAGCAGTGCTGCTGTGGTGCGTTTTTCCGGCGGGATTGCGAGATCTCTGCGGAGTACTAGACTGGTAAGACGTTTCAACATAAATCGTGCATCATGAGTTCCTCGACCTGCAGGCCTTCCAGGCCGGGATATCGTATCGAATGAAGACACTCCTTGTCACCGGCACGGACACCGGCGTCGGAAAGACATGGATCAGCGCATTGCTGGTTCGTCATTTTCAAAAACACGGTATTCGAACGGGCGCTTATAAACCTGTCTGCAGCGGCGCGGAGATGGCTTCCGATGGCAACTTCGTCTGGGCGGATGTCGAAGCCCTGCGAGCCGCCTGCGGTAACGAACCGCCGCTCGATCGCGTCTGTCCTCAACGCTTTCATGCGGCCGTCGCACCGAATGTGGCGGCAGCTTTGGAAGGACGCACCGTAAATGATCACCAACTGGCAGATGCCATCAATGCCTGGAGCCCGTTTGCCGACCAGTTGATTGTGGAAGGCGCTGGGGGAATCTTCTGCCCGCTGTCCAATCAAAGCACCGTCATGGAACTCGCGCGAAAACTTAACGGGCCGGTCATCGTGGTGGCAGCCAATCGTCTGGGCGTCATCAACCACACTCGGCTGACCGTCAATGCCCTGCAGTCGCAAGGCCTGAAGGTGACGGCCATTGTTCTAAATGAGACGGCCGCGGAGGTGCTGAAAAACAGCGATCCGTCGACATCCACGAACGCGTTACAGTTGATGCATTGGGTGCCGAATATCCCGCTGTTCCACTGCGACTTCGGAGCTGAAGCACTGACCGCGGTGAGCCTCGAAGTTTCGTGCCCCGACATCCCGCCATTTGCGAATGCCTGATTTAAAATGTGAAATTTGAAATGGAATTCGGCCTTGCCATTTCAACCTTCCGGCTGGTCTTCAAAAATCAGCGGCGTCGGAGAATTGGGTGGAGACACGCGAAAGCGGACTCGGCCTTCCAGCACTTTTTTCAGCAGGTCGCCGCAGATTTCGCCGCGCCATCCGCTGAGCATCAAAGGCGTTTCGGAGGTTTCACCGTTGCGAACATGCTTCACAAGTTCGTTCAGATCTTTGTTAGTACCGACGAGCGACTGAGCGATGTCCAGTTCGGCACAGACGTTCCCGAGCGCCAGACCAAGCAGGCGAGAAATCACCTGATCATCGGACGAAGAGTCGTCACGAGAACGGATGCGTCTGGGCAGCTGATCGTCAGGAATCTGACAGGCTTCCTCAATCACGGCCACAATATCATCCAGCCGCTTGCGGTACTCGGGACGGTTGAGATCACGAGTGGCGAGGGCCTGCTGAACATTCCTGGGACGGCGGCGAGCCAGATCAATCAACAGGTCATCACGAAGCACTCGCCGCGCCGGGCGGTTACGTTCTGCCGCGTCATCTTCACGCCACTGAGCCAGTCGTTGAGCAACAGCCAGTTCTCTGCGGGGAAGTTTGTGAATTCCGGACAAACGCTCCCACGGTTCCGTCTGTTCTTCTTCAAAAATGTCCTGACACATACGATCGAATTCGGCCTCGGCCCACTGCAGGCGTCCATTGGACTTCAACCATTCACTTTGGCGAGCCCAGACCTGTGGAACAAAGGAGACATCTTCCAGAGCGTATTCGATCTGCTCGGGCGAAAGCGGTCGTCGCAACCAATCGGTCCGCGTCTGCGAATTCGTAATGACTTTTCCCAGCACGCGTTCAACAATCGCGGTGTATGACAGCGGATAGCTGCGGCAGCGAAGTCCTTCTGCAATCTGGATATCCACAAGCCGCTTTGGAATCTTGCCGCTCAGTTGAATGCAGAAGCGAATCTCCGCCTGGCCACCGTGCACGATCACGGTTGTGGAATCGTCAGCCATGACGTCCCACCACGCATCCAGAGAAGAAATCTCCAGCGGGTCAACAGCGACGCACCGTTCGGGCGTGGCAAACTGCAGAAGACCGAGTTGAGGGCGGTAGCCAATGTCAGAAATAAACTCTGAATCAAAAGACACAACGCCACATTTCGTAATGTGGTCGCAGAGCTCCAGGAAATCATCCTGGCTGGAAATAATCGAAGTATTCATCAGGTGTTGTCGTCATGGTTGCGTCAGCTGGTGAGCCATCATCCTGCCGTCAAGGACAGGGATCCGTGGTGTATACCAACTTTGCCTCTAACCGCGAAGGGATTCGGCTGTCCGTCCCCAACTGATCGTAAAAACACTTGGTCAGTCCTGAACGGGTGATCCATTAGGCGATACCAGTCCTGACGCTCGATTCACTGCCTTTTCCTGAGGGAATTGGGACGAAAATGCATCGCGTCGCCTGCCTCGGGATGATCTCTCTCCTGCACCGCTCAGAAATCGGGGAACCCATAGTTTGCAGCACTCCGCGGGCTGTTTGGCTATTGGTCCCCGTTATCTCCTGAGGTTCGACAGACCACAAGACTCTGCATTAGACCTTCGGAGTCAATCGCGCTGTCGATGCATCTGTGGCTCCACGTCGATCGAGGTCGGCTTTGTTCAGAGCCTTCAGATATGCATGAGCGGCCGCCGCGATAATGTCGGTGCTCACGCCTTTGCCCTGATACTGGAGACCGTTGACGTTGATCATGACGCGAACTTCACCCTGAGCGTCCTTGCCTTCCGACAAACTGCGGACCTCAAACTCTTCCAGCCGTGCGGAGAGTTCGACAATTCGCTCCATCGCCTTGAAAACCGCATCGATTGGGCCGTCGCCAATGGCGGCGTCGCACAATACCGGCTGGTCCTCACACTGCAGCTCCAGCGTGGCGGTTGGAATGGCCGACGAACCCGCGGACGTGTGAAAGCTGATCAGTTTCCAGCGGTCGACAGCATCGGCCAGACGATTTTCGACAAGGGCGATAATGTCCGAGTCGTAAATTTCCTTCTTCTTGTCCGCCAGAGCAATAAAGTCGTCGAACGCTTTCTGCAGGGCCTGCTCATCCGGGCTGAAGCCCAGGGCCAGAACTCGATCGCGAAACGCGTGACGTCCGCTGTGTTTGCCGAGCACCAGATTCTGCCCGATGTAGCCCACGTCTTCCGGCCGCATGATCTCGTAGGTTGATCGTTCCTGCAGAATGCCGTGCTGGTGAATTCCAGCCTCATGCGAAAACGCATTCTGGCCCACGATGGCTTTGTTCCGCTGCACCTTCATGCCGGTGATCGTCGACACCAGATGGCTCGTCGGGTACAGCCGCTGAGTGTTAATTTTTGTGTGAACGCCGTAGTAGTCGGATCGAGTCCGAATGGCCATCACAATTTCTTCCAGTGCCGCATTGCCCGCGCGTTCACCCAGCCCATTGATCGTGCATTCAATTTGTCGAGCGCCGGCTTCCATTGCTGAAAGACTGTTGGCCACGGCCATCCCGAGGTCATCATGGCAATGCGCACTGATGATGGCCTTTGAGATGTTGGGAACATTCTGCTTCAGGTGCGAGATCACTTTGTAATAATGACTTGGCGTCGCGTAACCGACCGTGTCCGGAATATTGACCGTCGTGGCCCCTGCATCGATCGCTTTCTCTACGACTTCACACAGAAAATCGAGCTCCGTGCGAACCGCGTCTTCCGGCGAAAATTCGATATCGTCACAAAACTCTTTTGCCAATTTCACAGAACTGACAGCTCGCTCAATAATCTGCTGCTTGTCCATCTTCAACTTGAACTCGCGATGAATGGCACTTGTCGCGAGGAAGACGTGGATTCGGCGCTTTTCTGCACTCACCAACGCGGCTTTCGCGCGGGCGATGTCATCTTCCCGACTGCGGGCGAGTGCACAGATCGTCGTGCGATCACCGAATCTGGCGGCAATCTGCGAGACCGCTTCAAAGTCCCCCGGCGATGCGATGGGAAATCC
>QWOO01000117.1 GCA_003669615.1 Planctomycetota bacterium | reverse complement strand
CGGACGGATGGCTTCGCAAACGGGACTTTGGTTTTCTGAACGAACTGCAGGAAGCGGGTTACGCTTATGATTCCAGCCTGATGCCTCGTCGGCGTGACTTCCTGTTTCAGCCGTGGCGACGATTCATTCACAAACACAAATGCGACAACGGCAGCTCCATCCTGGAGATTCCTCCTTCGACAACACCGATGGCCGGAGCATGGATGCCGATCGCGGGCGGAAATTACCTGCGTCAGTTGCCCGACAACATGATGCAGACGGCCATTCAAAAATGGCAGGATACAGAAACATCACCGTTCGTCATGTACTTCCAGACCTGGGAACTGGATGATCAGCAGCCTCGCCTGAGCGTCACTGGTCGACTGACTCAGATGCGACACTATCGAAATCTTGGCAAGTATCGCACGCTGCTGCCTCAGTATCTCACGTCGGCAAAGTTCACGTCGATCGCAGAGCATGCAAAGCTGGACGGAAGCGCATTGGCTGGTCTCGAAGACCGAGCGTGCAAGGTAACTTTGCAAACGATCACACTCCGACGTCGAGAGGCCGCAGAGGTCGCTCGATTGGCGGCCGGAAACATCTCAGTCGGCAATGCAAAGCAAATAGTTCGACCGGCTGTGACGCTGGTGATTCCTTGTTACAACGAAGAGTCAACTCTGCCATACCTGCATCGCACAATGCAGTCGCTCAAGCATGAGCTGTCGCGCAACTGGGACCTGAAAGTTCTTTTTGTCGACGACTGCAGCAAGGACAATACCTTCGAAGTGCTGCATTCGTTGTTTGGCGATGATTCTGAAATTCGCATCGTGCGTCATGAAACGAACAAGGGCGTCTCTGCCGCGATTCTGACGGGCATCAATGCGGCGACGACTGAGATCGTTGCGTCAATCGATGCGGACTGCTCCTACGATCCACACGAACTATCTCGCATGCTGCCGCTGATGACCAAAGACGTGGCGATGGTGACGGCGTCACCGTATCACCGCGACGGCAAGGTCAGCAACGTGCCAAGCTGGCGATTAGTGCTGTCTCACACACTGTCCATGATGTACCGCACGCTGCTGAAGCAGAAGCTGTCGACGTGGACGAGCTGTTTTCGAATCTACCGCAAGCAGCAGATCATCGATCTGCCGCTGGTGGAGAACGGGTTCCTCGGGACCGCCGAACTGGCGGCTCAGTTGAGCCTTCACGGAAGGAAGATTGTCGAACATCCGGCGACTCTGGAAGTCCGGCTGTTTGGGTTTTCAAAGATGAAGACCGTCCAAACCATCCTCGCCCATCTGCGACTGCTGTCCAAAGTCGTCGCCGACAGCCGTCTGCGTCGCATTTGAACTGGCAGCTGCGCCGCATTTGAGATCTCAAATTTGAAATTCCCAATCCACAAACTGAAAACTGTCCACTGATTACTTCCTTTCCGAAAGACCCGAACCATGACAAACCGCATCACACTGCCATCTGACCAGGACGCAACCGGACGAACATTTGGACCTGAAGAACTGGAAGCAGTGCGACAGTGTCTGGCAACCGGAACTTTGACCAGCACGAAGGGCAACTTCGTGAAACAGCTCGAAACCAAATTCGCCGCTAAGATCGGTGCGAAGTTTGCTTATGCATGTTCAAGCGGAACAGCCGCCGTTCACTGTGCGATCGCTGCCCTCGACACCGAACCGGGCGACGAAATCATCACCACGTCAATCACCGACATGGGAGCCATCACGCCGATCATTTATCAGGGCGCGATTCCGGTCTTCTGCGACGTTGATCCTCATACATACAACGTGACTGCTGAATCGATTGCCAAGGTCATCAGCCCGAAGACCAAAGGCATCGTGGTGACTCACCTGTTCGGCAACCCATGCGACATGGGACCGATCATGGAGCTGGCGAATCGTCACGGCATTCCCGTCATCGAAGACTGTGCTCAGTCGTTCCTGACGACTTACAACGATCAGTACGTCGGAACCTTCGGAGCCGTCGGAACCTTCAGCCTGCAACAGGGCAAGCATATCACGACCGGCGAAGGTGGCATCGTCACCACGAACGATCCTGCTTTGGCTCGCCGAATTTATCTGTTCATTAATAAGGCCTGGGGTTATGGCGACGCAAAGCCAGACCATTATTTCATCGCTCCTAACTACCGCATGAGCGAACTGTTGGGCGCCGTGGCGGTTGCTCAGCTGGACAAGCTTGATGCCGTTGTTGAATCACGCGTTCGCACTGCCGCTGCATTGACAACAGAATTGTCCGGTCTGCCAGGAATTGAAACTCCCGTCATCACCGAAAACAGCGTTCATACCTTCTGGAAGTACTGTCTGCGAGTTGACGAAACCGTTATCCCAGGCGGCACGGTCGCTCTCGGAGCCGCTCTGAAGGATTACGGAATTCTGTGTGCTCCTCGGTACATCCAGAAGCCTGCCTTTGAATGCATTGTGATCAAAGATCAGGTGACGTTCGGAACCAGCCGCTGGCCGTTCACTCTGGCTCGTCCAGAAGCCACCGACTACAGCCGCTGCCATTTCGAAGGCACCTGGAACGCTCTGGAACATGTACTGGTCCTGCCATGGAATGAAAAGTACACGGATGAGCACATTCAGTACTTGTCAACGAACATCCGAAATGCCGTGATGTCACTGACAGCGAAGGTTGCGGTTGGTTAAAGCCTCGTCATCTCTCTCTCGTTCCGAGGCTCTTGCCTCGGAACGCACTGCACGCAAGGCTCCTGCCTTGCGTCACACACACGAGGCTGGAGCCTCCTGGCATTGCGTTCCAGGGCTGGAGCCCTGGAACGAGTTTGGTTTTCATCTGTCATCTATTTCCGCGGAATTTCTTATGATCGCTCGTACTCAACCCACTTTTGTCATCATCGGAGCCGGCGGGATTTCACGATCTTATGCTCAGGCTTTTGTTCAGGGTCTGCCTTATCAGATTGTTGGAGTCGCCGACATTCGACTCGAATCGGCGCAGGACGTTGCCAAGCTGTGTGACGTTCCGGCCTACGACAACGTCGACAAGATGATCAACGAGCTGAAGCCAACGGCTGCAGTCGTTTGCACACCACCGTCGACTCATCCGGATATCTGCTGCCGACTGATGGAGCAGGGCATTCATGTTCTGTGCGAGAAACCACTGGCCATCAGCACCGACGAAGCCATCCGAATGGCTGAGACTGCTCAGCGATGCCGTGTCGTCTTCTCAATGGGCTCGAAGTTCCGTTTTGTCGCTGACGTTCAGAAGACTCGTGAGATTATCGACTCCGGAATTCTGGGCGACATCATTCTTTACGAAAACACGTTCGCCGGTTTCTGCGACATGTCAAAACGCTGGAACAGCAATCCTGCGATCAGCGGCGGTGGCGTTCTGATCGACAACGGCACACATTCCGTCGATATCCTGCGATACCTGCTTGGCAATATTACCGAGTTGCAGGTCGTGGAAGGCAAGCGAATTCAGAACCTGCCAGTCGAAGACACCGCTTTAATTTTCGCTCGCACCGAAAGTGGCGCGATGGGGAACATTGACCTGTCATGGAGCCTGAATAAAGTCCGCGCCGACTTCATTAGCATCTACGGTTCAAAAGGAACCCTGTCCGTCGGCTGGAAAGAATCCAAGTACAAGCTGGCTGATCAGAAGGACTGGACCGTCTTCGGCAACGGCTACGACAAAGTGGCGGCGTTCGGAAACCAGATCAAGAATTTCGGCGGCGCGATCTGCGGCACCGAAGAACTGATCATCACTCCAATCGACGCCATCGCGTCCGTTCGAGTCATCGAAACCGCTTACGCAGCCCTTCGCTCCGAAAAATGGCATCAGGTCACACCGGCCTCCCAGTTCCGCCGCACCGTGGCCAGTAGCCATGTCGTGAGTCACTAATGTTCTCGTTCCAGGGCTCCAGCCCTGGAACGCCCTGCCCGGAGGCTCCTGCCTCCACTGCAACTCGCAAGGCTGGAGCCTTGAAGACAGTGCGTTCCGAGGCTGGAGCCTCGGAACGAGTATTTTCATTGGTCATTGATACTTAGTCATTGGTGCTTCTATGCCCCGCATTCATCCTACCGCGATTATCGAATCCAACGTCCAATTGGGCGAAGGGACTTCTGTTTGGGACAGCGCGCATATCCGTCATGACGCCGTGCTCGGGGAGCAGTGCCTTGTCGGTGGCAAGTCGACGATTGCTTATGACGTGAAGATCGGCAATCGAGTTAAGATTAACTCGAACGCGTATATCTGTAACGGCGTGACCATCGAAGACGGCGTGATGATCAGCGCCGGAACGATCTTCACCAACGATCGCTTTCCACGAGCCACAACTCCGGATCTAAAGGAGTTGCGATCATCGGATCCTGATGAACACACTCTGGCCACCGTGGTTCGCGAGGGCGCGACGATCGGAGCCGGATGTATCGTCGGCTGCAATCTGGAAATCGGTCGCTGGGCCATGATCGGCATGGGCTCGATCGTGACAAAGTCTGTTCCGGATTTCTGTCTTGCCATCGGAACACCGGCCCGGGTCATCGGAGTCGTCTGCCGCTGTGGTGAACCGGTTCATCGATTCACCGACGGCGATAACTCCACACCCGTCGAAGCCACCTGCCAGTGCGGACGTGGCTACTCGATCAACGGACATGTGGTGACGGAGATCGAAACGCCCGTCGCCGTGTGATTAAACCTCGTTCCGAGGCTCCAGCCTCGGAACGCACCGCTTGCAAGGCTCCTGCCTTGCGAGTTGATCAGGAAGCTGGAGCCTCCTGGCAGGGCGTTCCAGGGCTGGAGCCCTGGAACGAGTTACGATTCCTGAAAACCGAAAACCGAAAACCGAAAACTGAAAACTGAAAACCATGCCTCAACATTTCGCAGTTCTCGGCGGCGGCATTCTGGGAATGACGCTGGCCTTGAGACTGACTCAGCAAGGCCATAAGGTCACGATCCTTGAGGCACGGCAAAACCTGGGCGGACTTGCCGACGCGTGGAAGATCGGCGAATGCACTTGGGATCGTCACTATCACGTGACACTCATGTCCGACATGCACGCTCGCGAAGTGCTGAAGGAACTGGAACTCGACGACCAGATGGAATGGGTCGAAACGAAGACCGGCTTCTTCACCGACAACACGATGCACTCAATGTCCAACACCGTTGAGTTCCTCAAGTTCCCGCCGCTGCGCATGATCGACAAGCTGCGATTGGGTGGCACCATTGCCTATGCGGCTCGCGTGAAGAACTGGAAGAAGCTGGAAAAAATCACCGTCGGCGATTGGCTGACAAAACTCTCGGGAAAACGAACGTTCGAAAAGATGTGGCTGCCGCTGTTGCGATGCAAGCTGGGCGAATGCTGGCGAGAAACCTCCGCCGCGTTCATCTGGGCCACGATCTCGCGCATGTATGCAGCTCGCCGATCCGGCCTGAAGAAGGAAATGTTCGGCTACTGTCGCGGCGGCTACGCAAATATCCTCGAACAGTTCACGAAGAAACTGAAAACTCTGGGCGTTGAGATTCAGTGCAACGCAGCCGT
>QWOO01000015.1 GCA_003669615.1 Planctomycetota bacterium | reverse complement strand
GAGGACTCTGGGCCGTGGTCATCGCATGGATCCTCGCCCGCGCGTTCGGCGGCGGTGAAGCTCATCATTCCGTCCGCGTCATGCTTTTGCGACTCTTCGGCGCTGCCCTGCTGACCGCGTCTGTGATCGTGGCTTTGCTGGAATAGAACGCCCGTGAACTCTGGGCACGCCGATCACAGAGCAACTGGCCCACTCGCTTGCGCCTCGTGCTTGTATGTTGCGATGGACTTCGCTGCTTACACGAGCAATCCGTCGATCGGTCGTGATGCGGGATCGGCAATCGGCATGTCTCGGCCATCGATGTTGAAGTTGGCGGTGGAGTCCACTCCGACCGACTGAAGATACGTGTGAAACAGATTGCCGTGGTCAACCTGCTTATCAATCACTTCTGTGCCCTTGTCGTTCGTGGCACCAAAGACGTGTCCGCGAGGCATGCGAGTTCCGGCAAGGCAAACTGACCAGGCACGCGACCAGTGGTCGCGACCCTGGTACAAATTCACATTCGGAGTGCGACCGAATTCGCTAAGGACTACGATCAAAGTGCTTTCCAGCATTCCGCGCTGAGCCAGATCGGCGACGAACGTCGAGAACGCAAAGTCGAACTCGGCCAGCTGCTCGATGTGAAAATTGAAGTTCTCATTGTGAGTGTCGTAGTTCGAATGCGACAGCTGCACGAATGAGACGCCGCTTTCCAGAAGACGTCGCGCCAGCAGACAGTGTCGTCCCAGATCGTGCTTCCCGTATCGCTCCACTTCACTGGCGGGCTCCTTGGTCACATCAAAGATGTCGCGCTGATTCATGAGCTTCTCAGCCTGCTCAAATGAATACGTAAACGCCTCGGTCACAGCTGTGCGGCGACGGTTAAGAAATCGTTCGCTGACCTTGCGTCGAAAATCGTTGCGAGCCTGATCCGAATCGGGCGTGATTCCGTCAGGACGAACGATGTTCGGCGGAGGATTGCCGTTGCCGAGCTGGACGCTGGAGTACTTGGGACCCAGCCATGCGGAATCGTTGCCGCGTCCACCGCCGCCGCCGGGCGTGATCAGAATGTGTCCGGGCAACGAGCTGTCAGCCGGGTTCAACGTTTTGGAAGCCACTGCGCCGATCTGCGGGAACTCACCGGCAGGCGTCTGCCGACGTCCGGTCATCATCAGATAAGCACCCTTGCCGTGGTCGTCTTCTGACGTGTTCACGCCTCGCACCAGACAAAGATGATGCATCTGCATTGCCGTCAGCGGCAACAGCTCGCTGATATGAATACCAGGGACCGAAGTAGGAATCGCCAGGAATGGCCCTCCCGTTTCCGTGCCCGGTTTTGGATCCCAGCTCTCCAGCTGACTGAGGCCACCGTGCATGTTGAACACCACGATTCGCTTCTGATCGGACTTCAGATGCGCTGCCATGGCCGGCGAAGTGAATGCGCCCAGACCGCCGACCATCGCCCCTGCCCCTGCAGCGAGCGTGCCCAGAAACTGCCGACGTGCAAATCCATGAGCCATCGTGTTGCAGGGATAGTGTAGTGTCATGGGAACAGCCTTCTCAAAAATGTGGATCACGCGGAGGTCGCCGGTGCTGATCGAGTGCATCGCCGGCCTCAGGTAATTTTCCTACGAATACAATTTAGGACCGACTGACAAAACATTCACCCGTAGCCGGTTTCGGGAGAAGTAAGACGGGGGTTGGGTTTTGGTTCTGAACTCTCACGAGTTCAACTAGGGTTTTGTTAGAGCGTCTAAGACTCCGCCACTTGCGCCAGGCGGTTCCGGCGGAAGTCTACTTATTGAAACGAAACTCGGCGCTGCTGATCAGGCCCCAGACAAGTTCCTGAGCGGCTTTGGACCGATCAGGCCTTGCCGCAAGAAAGGCGGTGACTTCTTCCAGTTCCTGCTCAACGGGAAGTCTGGAAAGAACTCCCAGATACAATTCTTCTGCAGCCAGCTTTGGATCGGTCGCATTCGCAACTCGTTCGGTTGAATTCGCAGCCGCTGGCGAAATCCAGCTGTTGATCGAGCCGCCGTTTGCTGTGAACAATGCCTGATCAGGACTTGCGTAGAAGTCATTTTGCGGCTGCCCTGGAGCACCCCCATAGATCTGAACAAAGCTGGTAATGTTTCCTTTGAGCTTGTCGTAAACCTTCTGCTCCACGTCGATCGCACGAGCTGCCATGACAGCCGCATCAGCCTTCTGTTCGTCCGTCAAAGGAGCCGCCTTGTCCAGTTCCGCGAACTCACCAGCAACGTACCGATCATAAACTCCGGTGACACGATAGATGGACCAGAGCATTTGCTCGGGAGACAACGGCTTCAATTGCGACAACGCAAACCCAGCGGACAGATCTGCCGGAATAGTCTCCATGGCTTTTTCATAAGCCGAAGCTGCGACTGTCATTGCGTCTTTGGCACCGGCCAAATCCGTCCCGGACTGCGTCGCCATTTTCTGCCGACGATCCAGTTCTGCATTGGCTTCAACCATTGCCGACTGAGCGGCCTTCATGGCATCGGCTGCGGCGGCTGACATTTGACTGGCCGCTACCAGTGCCTGTTCAGACGATTTCATCGCTTTATCCACGGCCGTTGTTTTGGCAACAAGCGTCGCCATCCCGCTGGCCATCGATTCATCACCCGGCAATGCCTCGATGGCCTTGTTCAACGCGGCAACGGCTTCATTCAAAGTGCTCAGGGCGGCTCGCTGCTGGCTGACTTGTTCCTGAGCGGTATTTAGAGCCGTGGTTGCCGCAGTCATTACTTTTTCCGCGTCCTGCATTTTCGTCGTGCGTTCGACAACGACCGGCATGTATTCGGCAACCTGCTTCGTGGCCGCGGCGACTGCCGTTTCCTGACTGACGACTGTCTGAGCGGCAACCGCAACCGTCGTCTTCTGATCACCGGCCTCGGTGATACGATCCAACGCGGCCAGACGGCTCTTCACCGAGGCCGCTTTGAGCAGAGCGTCCTGCATGGCGGCTCGCGCGGCCACAACTTTCACTTCCTCAGCACGAACCGCTTCCAGCAGCGGCTGTAATTTCTGCATGGCCGCGTCGAGAGTTCCCTTCGACACCGCCAGAGCTTCGGTCACCGGAGTTACAGCGGCCGTCTTTTCCGCAACAGTCTTTTCCAACGCTGGCAGCTCCGCAGCAACCGCCGCAGCGCGTGCTGTTAACTGTTGAGCGGTCATCGCAAGTTGTGCGTCGCCCGGCAGCAGCATTGATGCGGAATTCAGAGGCATCGCAGCCTGTTGCAGAGTGTCCGCAAAGCTCTTTCGAGCCGTGAAGGCAGCTGTCGCATCGGCGGTTGCTTTTGCAGCTTCGTCCACCTTCTTTTTCGCGTCCGTGTATTGAGTTCGCACGATGTCGGCTTCTGCCGCCACGGGCAGCATCGCAGACTCTGCGGTGGAAAACGTTCCGTCTGCATCACTGCTCGTAGAAGCAGCGTCGCGAGCCAGCACTTCCAAAGATTCCTTCTGAGCGGCGATCTGCTGCTGCTCGGTCTTTGCCGCCACAAGTTGATCCGTGGCCGCGTTCGTCAGATCGAAGGGTCGCTGATAAACGTCACTGAGAGCGACTTCACGAAGAAACATCTTCATATCGAAGTTCGTCGCGACAAGGCGATCTCCCAGAGCTTTCAAAAGCGACGGACTTGCTGCCGGATTGTCGGGGTGCATCATATCCAGCGGATGCACTAGTCCTCGACCCAACATCATCGCCCACAGCCGATTGGCAATGTTCTCGTTGAAGGATCGATTTGATCCATTGGTCGCCAGTTCCGCAAACGCAGCGCGACGACTGTACCTGGGCTGAGCCCGCACGCCATCAGCCGGAGCGACGGTATAGTCATCACCTGGATAGAAAAATGGTTCCGTCAATGACGGGCTGCCCGGCAACCGAGCTACCGTGCGATGCGAGTTACCTTTGTCAAACACCGATTCGAAAGTTAAATCTGTTGGAGCACGTTCAGCCAGAACCGTCACGTCTTTCTCGGCGACCTTCTTCGTCACCGCGTAGCCAGTCGACGCAATGGCCAACAGGCCGTGATAATCGCGCTGCAGGAAGTCGGCAACGAGTGGTGAATCGTGGCATTGATTGCATTGCATGTCGCGACCAAAGAAGACTCGGCCGATGTCGCGCGTGATCACATGAGGCTCGGCATTTCGATCGAGATAAAACCGCGCGGCCGCTCGATTCTCTGGCGTGTCTCCGTCGGCCGTCATCAGCTCACGAGCCATCACGTTCCACGGTTTGTTGTCTCGAACGGATTTCAACAGCCAGGCAGACCATTCGTCCTGAGTGACATGTGTCGCAGGCCGACGTTCCATCAGCATCACGTCAAGAGTCGTCGCGATGTGACGTGCGTAAAGTGGCGACGCCATCAGCTGGTCCACGACCTTCTCACGCTTCGCCGGATCTGTATCCGCAAGAAACGCGCGAGCGGCTTCGGTCGTCGGCGGCATTCCGTTCAGATCGATCGAAACGCGGCGGAGAAATTCGGCATCGTCGGACTTGGGCCAGGAAGTTCCCGATGGCGGGGCCAGTTCGCGATTGATCACATCTCGCAGCGGTTCATCCGCAGTGGACATGGCGGCCGGCAGTATCAGCCAGGCCAGCACAAGGCGAACAAACATCCGGCGTTCCATGTGGAACGCTGCACGGGCAGCAGATCGGAGTCTCGCGATCATCGCGGCTTCTCCGTTGGTCTTCGTCAGTGTACCGCAAGGAGGGATGGACGTCTGATTCCTGCGAATCAAAAGGCCACGCGCGGCTTACATCGGAAGAAGTTGAGGAAGGAAGGAAACTCGCCAGCCAAAGGGATTGGACGGCGAACTGTTGGAAGACTAACTGCGGCTAATTGCAATGAGCCCCATGTGGATCTATCAAACCCCGCGTTCCAGGCGACCGGTTTCGCAGGATCGTCTGGCGTCGGCATTCCACCAAGCCAGACCCGGCAAGGTTTACCCTGCCGACGATGTCACCGTCAAGTGAAACACCTCTAAAGTAGACCACACGGTCTCAGCACACGGAATGGTTTCCATGGGGATTCTCACTTTGGACGACCCCCGAGAAGCGGTTTTGGGGATTTCGCAAGCCCGCCGATACCTTATTCGGATGCAAACGCGTCGGAGGATGCGTTCCGGCCACGGCGACGTCAAGACTTCGCTGGCCGGAAATATGCTCCTGAACGGCCAGACTGGTGAAACCGGTCCGTTGCACATCTGCGTCCAGAGTAACGCTCTGGCACTTTCCGGCGAACCCGCTCGTCATTTGACTCGATGAAGCTCGAGCGTCTGCTGAGAGATCTCATCGTGCTGGCGACGCCATTTCAGCGTAAAGAGATCCAGCACAGAAACTTCGCCGGGCGAATACTGCACCTCGGAGATTTCCTGAAAGGTGTTCGCCTGCCGGAGCCACATTTCCCAGAAGCCTGGCGTTCGCTTCGCATGCGGACCAATCACCAGAAACGTTGGAACATCAGGCTCCGAACCGTCTGGATCGCGGAGCGACAGATGGCTCACG
>QWOO01000272.1 GCA_003669615.1 Planctomycetota bacterium | reverse complement strand
CGGACCGGGGTTTGCTTGTGTCTTTGGTTTCGAGAGCAGTGCTCGTGTGGGCCGTCTTCGAGGTTTGTCATGTCTGATCTGCGTTCACAAGCTCGTCCTGACAGTGTGCTGGAAGATCCAGGTACGCTGGCTGTTGCGACCATGTACGCTCAGTCTTACATGACAGCAGCGGGGCCTGCGGGAATTGCTGCTCCGGAAGAAGAGCTCAATTCTCTTGTTGATGAAGTCCTCGCAAAGTTTCCGGAGTTCAACGAACTGTTGATGTCGGATTCCGTGGGGCGTGACGACAAGTTGGCTATCGTGGATCGTGTCGTTGCTCCGCAGTGCTCAGAATTCTTCACAAATTTTCTGCGAGTCCTGATTCGTCACGGACGCATTTCGATGCTGCCGCTGATTCAGAATGTTCTTGCAAGACTTCAGGAAGAGGCTGCTGGCAAAAAGCGAATTCGTGTGAAGTCGGCAAAGACATTGTCTGATGCTTCGCGGTCTCAGATTGTGTCACATCTAAAAAACACTTTTGGTTTTGAACCTGTCCTGCAGGAGACTGTCGATGCGTCGTTGCTCGGCGGAGTGATACTGCAGGTTGGCGATACAGTTTATGATTCATCGCTGCGATCCCGGCTACATCAGCTGAAGGGTCGTCTGGTGGAGAAAGCATTCAATGAAATTCAAAGCGGACGAGATCGCTTCAGTCATCCAGAAGGAGATTGAAGACTTTCGCGGTCAGATTCAGACCGCAGAAGTTGGTCGCGTAATCGAAGTCGGTGACGGGATTGCCCGTTGTACCGGTTTGTCGACTGTGATGTCTGGCGAAATGCTGGAATTCCCAAACGGCACGCGCGGCTTTGCGTTTAACCTGGAAGAGAACAGTGTCGGCGTGGTGATTCTCGGGGACTACCTGAAGATCGCTGAAGGTGACGAAGTTCGCTCCACAGGAAAGCTGCTGTCCGTACCTGTCGGCGAAGCGCTGCTGGGGCGAATGGTTGACCCGCTGGGCAATCCGCTCGACGGAAAAGGACCGGTCATCACCTCTGAATCTCGTCCTGTCGAGTGGCTGGCCGCTGGCGTTGCAGAACGTCAACCGGTGAAGGAGCCGCTCCAGACTGGAATTAAGGCGATCGACGCGATGACGCCTGTTGGGCGCGGTCAGCGAGAACTGATCATCGGCGACCGCAAGACCGGCAAGACGGCGATTGCGATCGACACGATTCTGAATCAGAAGGACACGGGCGTAATCTGCGTTTATGTGGCTTGTGGTCAGCGAGCGTCTTCAATCGCCGGGGTTGTCGAAGTTCTTCGCGAGAAGGGTGCTCTCGATTACACGATCATCGTCGCCGCTACCAGTGCTGATCCGGCTCCATTGCAGTACATCGGTCCCTACGCCGGTGCAGCAATGGCTGAATACTTTATGTATCAGGGTAAGCATACTCTGATTGTGTACGATGACTTGTCAAAGCAGGCTGTTGCTTATCGCCAACTGTCGCTTCTGATGCGTCGACCTCCAGGGCGCGAAGCGTTTCCAGGGGACGTGTTCTACTGCCATAGCCGATTGCTCGAACGAGCTGTCAAGTTGAACAAGGAACTCGGCGGTGGATCGATGACCGCTCTGCCGATCATCGAAACACTCGAAGGCGAAGTTTCTGCCTACATTCCTACGAACGTGATCTCGATCACCGACGGCCAGATCTATCTGGAACCAGACTTGTTCTGGAAGGGCATTCGTCCGGCGATCAACGTCGGGGTGTCTGTAAGCCGCGTGGGTGGTAACGCTCAGACAAAAGCGATGAAGAAGGTCGCCGGCAGCTTGCGACTCGACCTTGCCGCGTTCCGCGAACTGGAAGCGTTCGCTCAGCTGGGTACAGAACTGGACAAAGACACTCAGGCTCAGCTTGACCGTGGTTACCGCATGGTTGAAGTTCTGAAGCAGCGTCAGTTCGGTCCTCTGCATGTGGCAGACCAGGTTGTTGCGATCTACGCTGGCACAAAAGGTTACTTCGACAAGGTTCCAGTGCCTAAGGTCGCTGAGACCGAAAAGGAACTACACGAGTTCATTCGTAGCGAGCACGCTGACATGCGTGATAAGCTTGTCAAAGAAGCTGCTCTGACGGACGAAATCGAAGGCATGCTGAAGAAGGCTCTCGAGGCATTCGTGACTCGATTGGCTTCAAAGGCATAAATTTGACGGCGAACGGCAGGGTGTCAGTCTTCCGCGCGATTACTAAAGCATAGCCTTACGTATCGTTCAAGTTCGTCACGGAATAGTGGATAAGCGGTTCAACTTTCAGGTGTGGTTGATTCATGGCTAACAGACGCTTACTTGTCAAACGGCTCAAAGCGGTGCGCAATATCCGCAAGATCACGCGCACGATGGAGCTGATCGCGACCAGTCGGTTTAAGAAGGCGATGGATCGAGCTGCAGAAGCGGCTGAGTACACTCGCAAGATTTCTGAAATCGTGGGTGACCTGGGTCGAGCGAACCTGAAGTTTTCGCATCCTCTGCTGCAGAAGCGAGCGGAAGAGAAGAAAAGTGTGCTGCTGATCCTGACGTCAAACCGAGGTCTTTGCGGCGGCTACAATGCCGGCGTACTGCGACAGGCTTTGGCTCATTTTCGAGGGTTGAAGGAAAAGGGAATTGAATGTTCGCTGGAAGTTTCCGGCAAGCGAGGCATCAAGTTCCTGAACTTTCAGAAGGTTTCCCTGGCTCACTCGTACACGCACTTTGAAGATCAGCCGAAGTTTTCTGAGGTTGAAGTGCTTGCGTCGCGATATGTCGAGGACTTTGTCGCGGGGCGAATTGATCGACTGGATGTGGCTTACACGCAGTTTGTCAGCTCTTCGAAACAGTTTGCCGTTGTCGAATCTATTCTGCCGATTGCCAGCCTTGGCGGTGGCACGGCTGTGAAATCGGAATCATCTGTTGATTACGAGTTCCTGCCGTCAGCTGAAGAAATTCTCGCGGAGATCGTACCGGCCGCTTTTCGTGCCAAACTCTTCAAATGCTTCCTCGATGCGGCTGTCAGCGAGCAGATTGCTCGTATGGTGGCGATGAAGGGTGCGACGGAGAACGCGGACGAGATGGCTGGTACTTTGAAGCAGCAATACAATCGAGCACGTCAGGCGGGCATTACGTCCGAACTGGCGGAAATTATTGGTGGTGCGGCGGCACTGGAATAACGCACATCTTTACCGAATGTTTTTCGTTCGGTTAAATGAAGTCATTATTGAATTCTGTCAATTTAGTTCACGGGGCAACTGACCCATGAGTGTCACTGCGGTTAATGGTAGAGTTTCTCAGGTGATCGGGTCGACGTTTGACGCCGAATTTCCGGAAGGCCATCTGCCTGAAATTTACAATGCTCTGCAGATCGAAGAAGTGATCAAGGGCAACAAAGTTAAGGTCACCGGCGAAGTGCAGCAGCACCTCGGTGCTGGTCGCGTTCGCTGTGTCGCGCTCGGCAGCACAGACGGTATGCGTCGTGGTATGGTCGTTATTGACACTGGCAAGCCGCTTTCGGTACCGGTCGGCAAGGGAACTCTGGGGCGAGTCTTCAACGTTCTTGGGGAAGCGATCGACGGACGCGGAGACGTTCCGTGCGACGAACGCTGGTCGATTCATCGTCGCCCACCGGCACTGGACACTCTGAGTGCCAAGACAGAAGTTTTCGAGACCGGGATCAAGGTGGTCGACCTTCTGACTCCGTTCGTTCGCGGTGGTAAAGCGGGTCTGTTCGGAGGAGCCGGTCTCGGTAAGACCGTGATTCTGACCGAGATGATCGCTCGTATCGCAAGTGCTCACGGCGGTTATTCTGTGTTCGCGGGAGTCGGTGAACGAACTCGCGAAGGGAATGACCTGTGGCTGGAAATGCAGGAAACGGAGATCGGCACAACCGGTCGTCACGTAATCGAACAGACCTGCATGGTGTTCGGTCAGATGAACGAGCCACCAGGTGCCCGTCTTCGCGTGGCTCTGTCTGCCCTCACGATGGCAGAATGGTTCCGTGATACGACCGGTGCTGACACACTGCTGTTTGTTGACAACATTTTCCGCTTCTCTCAGGCGGGTTCTGAAGTGTCGGCTCTTTTGGGTCGTATGCCATCCGCCGTAGGTTACCAGCCAACACTGGGCACCGAACTTGGTGAGCTTCAGGAACGAATTACCTCCACCAAGAAGGGGGCTATTACATCGGTTCAGGCGGTCTACGTTCCTGCGGACGACCCGACTGACCCCGCACCGGCCACTGCGTTTGCGCACCTGGACGCGTTCATCTATCTGGAACCTAAGATCTCCGAAAAGGGGATTTACCCGGCGATCGACCCGCTTGCATCGTCCAGCCGAATTCTGGACCCACAGTACGTTGGTCAGCGTCACTACGACGTTGCTCGCCGAGTTCAGAGGACTCTGCAGCGTTACCGCGAACTTCAGGACATTATCGCGATTCTGGGTGTGGATGAGTTGAGCGAAGACGACAAGATGGTCGTGCACCGTGCTCGCCGAATCGAACGCTTCCTGTCTCAGCCGTTCCTTGTGGCGGAAGTGTTCACAGGCAAAGCCGGTAAGATCACTCCGCTGGCCGACACGATTCGCAGCTTTGAAGAACTGTGTGATGGCAAGTGGGACCACCTGCCGGAATCCGCCTTCATGTATGTTGGTGCGATTGAAGAAGCAGAAGAACAGTTCAAGAAGATGCAGGCTCAGGGCTAACAATCACGATGTGAGCACACTGTGCGCGCATTGCTGTTCAGGAGTATTTCAATGGCCGAACTTAGCCTTGTGCTGGTAACCCCGGAACGAACGTTGTTCGACAAATCCGTGGCGTCAATTCGCGTTCCCCTGTTTGATGGATCCGCCGGATTTTATCCGGGCCGTGCACCTTTGGTGGGCCGTCTGGGAATTGGCGAACTGCGGCTGGTCGATGCTTCCGGTGCGACTGAGTCGTACTTCATCGATGGCGGATTCGTGCAGGTGAAGGGCACTGTTGTGTCTGTGCTGACAAACGCTGCCACAGCTGTTTCTGAGATCAGCCGTAAATCGGCTGCGGTTAAGCTCGAGGAAGCCAAGGCGGCTAAGGCAAAGAGCGACGATGAATTTGCCGTCGTCGCACGTCGCCTTGAGAAAGCTCGCAAGATGCTGTCACTTGCCGGCAAAGAGTAGCATCAGTCGGCTGTAAAAATTTAGGTTGTCGGATAATATCCTGAAAGCCCGGCCTTCATCCAAAGGCCGGGCTTTTATTTCTTTCCCCCTTTGCCGGCTGTCTCTGAGCCCACCGTTGGGAGTCAACGATTCATGAACAAGTTTGATGCACGCATTGATGATCTTGTTATGGAAACGCGGACTCATTGGGATCCCTCAGTCGGAAATCTGTCTGACGAGGATCGTCGCTGGGTAGCGAAATCAATCCATCAGCAGCCTCAACTGGCCTGTGATATTGCGTACGATCGCAGTCACACAGGGTTTGTGAGAACGATCACGGTCAAGCTGGAAGATATCCAGCGACTGTACCTCAGCCGCCAGT
>QWOO01000235.1 GCA_003669615.1 Planctomycetota bacterium | reverse complement strand
GTCCCTTCTCCCCCTCGGGGGAGAAGGTGGCCGATAGGCCGGATGAGGGGGCTTTCGTGAAGCGCCGCGTGCTCAAAACTCCCCCTCACCCCAGCCCTCTCCCCCAATTTTTTGCGTCTGTCCTGCCATCTAACATTACTTTCTCTCTCCGCAAAAAATCGGGGGAGAGGGGGCAACGCGGTGCTCTCCAGTTCGGGCAACCGATAACGGAAATGCGGCTGGCTTAGATTGTGTGATGCACCGCTTGTTCGTTATTTCCAATGAACAATAACTCGTCGCTTGCAACACCAGCCAGTTCTCACGAAAGTTGGTGTCGATCAAGATTTGCGGAAGCGTTGAACCACGTTCTCCGTCACTGGTGTGTCATCTGATTTTCTTCCCGCAATCCTCTTGCAAGAGTAACAGTCATTCGCCGCGCAATCCCTGACGTTTTCAAAACTCCGGTCCCGGTTCCAGCCGGTTCCGATCCGCTGCGCACCGTGGTCGAGCGACCAAATTTCCCCGCGCCGTTGCGTTATGGAGGACTGGAGTTCCAGAGCCGGTACCTGCTGTCGCCGCTCGCCGGCTTTACGACATTACCATTTCGGCGAATCGTACGGCGCATCGGTGGTATCGGTTTGGCCACCACAGATCTTGTGAACGCCCGCGCGCTGCTCACTCGTAATGAACGCACGATGCAGATGGTCGAGACGCATCCGGAAGATCGTCCGTTTGCAGTTCAAATTTTCGGCAGTGAGCCGGAGGTTATGGCCGATGCCGCACGCATGTTAATGTCGATGGGAGTCGACACGATTGACATCAATATGGGATGCCCGGTCAACCGGATTGCCGGCGCCGGCGCGGGGGCCGGGATGATGTGCAATACGGATGGCACGATTCGCCTGGTGCAGTGCGTTGTCGAAGCGGTTTCAATTCCAGTCAGCGTCAAGATGCGGCTTGGCTGGGATTCTACGAGCCTGACGGCTCCTTTGTTCGCACGGCACTTTGAGCAGGCGGGTGTTGCGGCGGTGGCGATTCACGGACGAACGCGAGAACAGGGTTTTGGCGGCACCGTTTCGCTGCCCGGCATTAGAGCCGTGGTCGAGGCCGTGGAAAAGATCCCGATCATTGGAAACGGCGACGTGCGAAATGTGGCCGATGCGGCGCGGATGCTGCGTGAAACCGGGTGCCACGGCGTTTCGATTGGCCGAGCAGCGCTGGCAAATCCGTGGATCTTTCGTCAGCTGTCCGAATGGGAAAACACGGGAAGTTATTCGCCGGCCGGAACATTCGATGAGCGTTTGAATTTGATGCTTCAGCAGTTCGCCTGCCTTGAAGAACGTTACGGCAGTGAACGTGGGATCGTGCTGTTTCGCAAGATGGCTCACTGGTATCTCAAGGGCATGCGAATTCTGAAACGCCAGCGAGGCGATTTTCAAAAGGTTCGCACGCGTGCCGAAATGGATACGGCTATTGCCGAGATTCGCGAGGCTGGTCCAGTCGATGGAAACCGCACCGGAGTGCTGACCGACGTCGAAATCCCGGTACCGAATGGACCGGTCGACAAGTGGTGAGAAGGCCGTCTGCCGCGGCGATTTGAACACGAACCTCCGGGGCAGTCGGAAATTTCAGTCCGCTTAGTCCGGATAGACCGCGCGAACAGTGGGCGTTGTCAGATCCGCGTTCGAACCTGGCTCCGGTGCTGAAACATCCTGGCCCTGGATGCCGGAAACTCGTTGAATCACGGGCCGCTGAATTCTGGCGCGGGGAGTGGCCGGCGGTGGAGTCATGTCGGCCACGGGCCCACGAACTTCCGGAAACGCGCGGATGGTGGTGACAATCTGTTTTTCCTGAACGACTTCCTGAGCATCGGATGTCGTGATTTTCATCGTGATCAAGCGTGTCAGATTCATTTCCAAAGGCAATCCTGTGGCGCGATCGACGACGCAGCGGCCCAGTGCATGTCCACCGGAAATTCGCAGTCGACCGGCACCGACAGTTGCAGCCGCATCGCCCGAAGCAACGCGTCCTGTGATCTCAATCTCGGCGGTCTTTTCGTTCATGGCCGACAGTCGATAAGTTGTCGAAAGGTGAACGGGAACGGGCTGCATCAGCCGTCGCTCGCGAGTCCACACATCGCCGGGAAGGACCCGAGAGGCTGAGTCTCTGTCGACAGTGGCATCGAACGGCAGCATTCCAATCGAATCGTCGACAAAGTTGGCGACGCCGTCGTCGCCGAAGCGATTGCTGATTTCCGCCAGCAAGTTTTCTCGTCGTTCGAGCGGGACTTGTGCCACGCAGCGTTCGAGAAATTCCTTGTAGCCCACCATTTCACGAATGCTGTTGTCTCGTCCCAGCCAGAACGAAAAACCGTTTTCGACCATGCCTGCGTAAGGGATCACGTCCCACGGAACAGCACCCTGATGGTTGGAAGAATCGAAGGACAGGCGCTGGCCGGCAACATCGTGTTCGTAGTTGACTCGCGAATAAAACACACTCATCAGAATGGCATCGGCTGTGACTTTTTCGACATTGATTGCCATTGTCAGCTCAAGCCGAGTGAACGCGAACGCAGGAGCAATCTCAGATTTCTGCTGCAGCGTCTGCTCGATGGTTTTCACAAGCGGAAAGCGGTCCCCTTCCTGCAGGCGAAGTTCCAGCCGATCACCAAGCGCCGCTGGGTTCGAACGGTCTGCGTTGGCGGAGACAGAACGGCTGACTGGACGCATGGAATTGGATCGCGAGTGATCACCTTCGACAGGTTCAGCCGGCTCGGGCTTTCCGTTGTCGCCGGCATTCAGCAGGTCGTCAATCATCGCCGAGTCGGTGGTGTTTGCGGATGGTTCAGACGTGCCGCAACCCAGATTGAGTAATCCTGTTCCACCCACCAGCAAAAGGCCAAGGTACCAAGCCCATTTTTGCATGATTCACGCACTCCATCCGTGGAATTCAGAACTCTGCCGGGCCACAAAATCAAAGCGTGTTGAACACGTTTTACTCGTTCCCGATCTGGACCCGCATCCTGCCGATCGAGCAGAAATCTAACAGAAATGCGGCCATCGGGTAAAGGTTTAACCGCCGCGGTGCGTTTCCGCCGATTTCCGGCCCGGCGAGTGCCTTTTGACGATGCGGCCATAGCAACTTCAACATGGGTTGAATTCTCTCCCGCCGTCACAATCCTCGGCAACGAGACCTCTCTATTCGAGGGTGTTCGCCCATTGGTTGCTCGATTGAAGCCTGGTTGTCATGATTTCGCCGAACGTTCCTCCAGTCCATCCAATGACCACAGGTGCCATGGCATGAGTAATCAGAATTCGAGCATTGTTCCGCGACTTTCGATCATGATGTTTCTGCAGTTTTTTGCCTGGGGAACATGGTTTGCGACGCTTGGAGCAGCACTGGATTTTGCTGGGCTAAGTTCCGCGATTGCCGGTGCGTATGCCAGTTCACCGATCGCGGCAATTCTTGCACCGCTGTTTCTGGGTCTGGTCGCAGATCGTTTATTTGCTTCTGAGCGTGTGATGGGCGTTCTCATGCTTGTCGGTGGAACTCTTCTGCTGGCGGTTCCGTCGGTTGCAGCTCGAGGCCCCGAGAGCGGACCGACAGTGGTATGGCTGATATTGGGTCATATGCTTTGTTACATGCCAACGCTGGGCCTTGGGAACACGATCGCTTTCAGTCATATTCCAAGTCAGGATCAGTTTCCAAAAATCCGAGTCTGGGGCACCATCGGCTGGATTGCGGCGGGACTGCTTGTCGGTGGCATGGGCTGGTCCAGCAGCTTCAACATCTTTTATCTTGGAGGAATCAGCAGCCTGATCTTTGGTCTCTTCAGTTTCGCGTTGCCTCATACGCCTCCACCGTTGAAGGGCAAGCCAATGGACCTGCGATCGCTGTTCATGGTGGACGCATTCCGATTGTTCGCGGACCGCAACTTTGCGATTTTCGCAATCTGTTCCACGTTGATCTGCATACCGCTGGCCTATTACTACGGAATGACGGGTTCGTATCTGACACAGACAGGATTTAACGCCGCAGCAGCCACGATGACGCTTGGTCAGATGTCGGAAATCTTCTTTATGCTGCTGATTCCATTCTTCTTCCGTCGCCTTGGCCTGAAAGTCATGATCATGGTCGGGATGGCGGCATGGGTGCTTCGTTACGCTCTGTTTTCTTTCAGTGCACCGGAACAGACCACCTGGATGATTTTGCTGGCAGTGGCTCTGCACGGCGTTTGTTATGACTTTTTCTTTGTGACCGGCTTCATGTACACCGATCAGAAAGCTCCAACAGCGATTCGTGGACAAGCTCAGGGTCTGCTGGTGTTCCTGACTCAGGGGATCGGAATGTTCTTTGGGTACCGAATCATGGGTGGAGGCAGTTTTCTCGGCATCCCGCTCAATATGACGGTTGCCGGCTACGGTGGTCAGGTGACTCAAGCCGCAGACTATACGGCAGCGCTTACGGCAGCCGCTGGTGAACCTGCACCAATGAGTTTCTTTGCGACGTTTGCCAACATGCTTTCACGCAGCCTGCCCGAAGGACTCGACAAGGGTTTGCTGGCAGACACAATGGAACAGTGGAAGAACTTCTGGATGTTTCCCGCTATTATGGCTGCCGTGATTCTGGTGATCTTTGCCGTAACATTTTGGGATAAAGTTAAGCCCGCTCCGGAGTCAGGTTCCGATTCAAAGTCTGATGCGGATGCGGCGAAGTCCTGAGCTCCGCCAGACCTCGTGCGAAGTGTTTGCAGATTGGTGATGTTGACGGCAATACCATTCAAAGATTCGTGGCGCCGCCTCCCCGAGAATGCCTAACAGAGCTTTCAGGTGTGGCCGGATTCGTGAGAATGCGGAGGGGTTTCTGAACTCTCACGAGTCCAGCTACGAGTTTTTTTCTGAATGTTTGCGAGTCGCCGGATTCCTGAGAATTCGGCCGCGTTTCTGAACTCGCGCAAAGCCGGCGGGAGTTCAGGAAATGCGGGCAGTGAAGTTTCAACGGAGTGTACAGTGACATCGTCAGACAAAGTGAACCACGATGGCGACACGTCGGAGACGACAAGCCCGGAGTTTACGGTTCTCTCGTCGTTAAACGCTCTGTCGTTTTTGCCACTGGTGGCGCGGCTCACTTCGTTTCCGGTCATGATTTCGGACCTGTCAGGTGCGACGGTCTGGGCCAACAATGCGTTCACTCGGATGTCCGGCTGGCAGTTGGACGAAATCATCGGACGTGCGCCGCACGAATTTCTCCACGGGAAAGATACGGATAAAAAAACCGTTGACGACACTCGCTCGCAGATCATCGCGGTCCAGTCGTTTCAACATGAAATTTTGAATTACCGCAAAGACGGCTCGACGTTCTGGGTCTCTTTGGATGCACAGCCGATTCTGGACGAGCAGGGCGCACTACGAGGTTATCTGTCGGTTCAGAATGACATCTCAGATCGCAAGAAGATTGAAGTACAGCTCCGGAAGGAGCATCGTCTGCTGGAAGCGATCAGCAGTTGCCTGACGACTTTCATTTCCAGTGAAGACGCGCGAGCCACATTTGGTGAGCTGCT
>QWOO01000238.1 GCA_003669615.1 Planctomycetota bacterium | reverse complement strand
GCGTGCACCGGCGAGCTGCAAAACAATCTGAGTCCTGTCGCCCAGCGAATGACCGGCACTCTTAAAGACGGTGCCGTCGAGCATGTCTTCCGTCACAAAATGCGGCTCAACGTCAACGTGCTCGCTCTGCATCAGCGATACCATTTCCTGAGCGTCTTCATACGGGCAGGTCGTGTCCTTGACTCCGTGCACGACCAGAATTTTCGCCGTGGCTCCCAGCCTGTTCATTTCCGCAAGGTGAAGCGGATGGCCGACGAAACGCAATTCCTGAGCGTCCGATGACAAATAGTTGGCACTTGCCGGGTCACGACTCCAGCGAGCATCCAGATCACTACCGCCGGCTTCTGCAAACGCGATGTCATGCGACAGTTTCTTCATGCCGCACATATCAATGACGCAGGCAAACGTGCGCGGCGCCAATTTATTGGCCATCAAGGTGACGTTTCCACCGCCCGATCCGCCTGTGCAGAAACATCGATCGTCGGCGAAAGCTATCTCACGCTGCTGCAGACCATCTTTGACGAACCATAAAGCTCGCAGTGCATCCAGAGCCTGCAAGTATCCGAAATCGTACGGTTCCGGCCCCTGAATAGAATCGACCGGACCGCTTTGCAGATAATTCACGCAGATCGCGACGACGTTTAGGTCGTTGGCCAAAACCGTTGGGGCTGCCGTGCCGACACAATCGACACCGCCCCAATTATGCAACGTCAGCATCAGCCCGGTGTCTGCGGTCACTCTGGTTATATCACCGCCGGGATAGTGCACGAGGATCCTCACTGAACGAGGACCCGACCGCATCGGCCATTCTTGAGCCGGGATTTCCGCCGCACCATCTTTCTGCGGCAGCTCAGGCCATTCCAGAGCGTCCGCAGAAGAAACACCTGCGAGCAACAACAGGCTCGCAACGCCGCAGATAACATCAATCCAGCGCATGCTGATTGCCTTGAAGGGAGCTTCTTATTCAGCCGTCGACTTTAGGAACTGATCCCATGCACCGGCGACGTTGGCCGTCTTTGTGTCGCCATCGTGAAAGTACATCGCATACCGAATCCGAAGTGAATCACCTTTCTTCAAGTGATACGGAGCGGATTCGCTGACACCATTTGTGTAGGCTTTTTCGCCGAAGGGACTGATGGAAAAAAGACCGTAGTCGCGCACATGATAACGCGACGGGCGGAAGTTCTTTGGATGATCCATGATTGCCACGCCCACAGTTTTCCCGTCAACGTCGCCGTAGTAATCGATCCAGTTATAAGCTTTTCCCCAGCACTCTTTTGTCGTCTCGGTACCGTCACACGCAACGACATGCCCGCCGTTCTTTTCTTTCATCGACGGAGCAACTCGAAAACCAAACAGACCTTCTTTGGTGTCTTCGAAAGTGACGTTCACATGCGAGGCAGTCAATGTCATGTCGTACACAAGCAGGCGGCTCGGATGGATCGTGATCACCGCTGTTTCTGTCAGCTGAGGAACTCCGGTTTCAGGATGACGCCATTCATTGACGACTTCGAAAGCGGCGGTGGATCCATCGCCTGACAGAGTCTTCACAGACACATTTCGAATCGGTCCTTTCTCGGCCCAGAACTTCACTTCGTTGACTTCATCAATCGCATTCCACAATCCTTTGTGATGCGGATGATCGGCGTCAGAAGCGTCATTGAGCTTTCGATTGATTTCGACTCCTGCGGCGGATTTTACAGGCAGCAAAAACGGCTTTGGCAGATCTTCCCCAAAGTTGTAGGTAGCGAACGGAGAATCATCAATGGTGATCGACAGCGTCTTCCCATCCTGCTGAATAGCCACCTTTTCCGCGGCATCTGCTGTCGTCGTGGCCACCACTGTGGCCATCGACAACATGGCAAAACCTCGCATCATAAAGCCAGAATGAGCCATGAAGCTGCGTCGCATGAATGAAATCCTGTTTAAAAAATCGATCGTTCAGAATCGTCACTCGCATGCTACAGACTCCGCCCCCGCGACGCCACAAACCCGATCAGATCCCTCGGGCTAAAGCCCGAGGCTATCGATACGCGGCCGCCCCGTAGCCAATCGCAGGTGCAATCACGCTTGCAGCAACAATTATGTTCGCATCCAAAATCAGGGAGCACCACAACCCCAACGTCGACCCCATTCGGCACATCTGCGATTCGCTGCCGAGCTGCGGCGTAACGATACCTTGTGGCTTCAGCCACAGGTACCTTGTGATTCATCGCCTGCAGATTGCCGAGCACATCGTATCGCCAATTAAGAACGCCTGACAAAACCGTGTTTGAAGCTTTCTGAATATTCCTTCTTCGGTGGCTCTTGTTCTGGGGGCAGTACTCACCGTCACCGGTCCTACGGTGATTGGCCCGCTGCTCCGCAAAATTCGCCCCTCGGGAAAAGCAGGGATCATTGCGAAGTGGGAAAGTATTGCGATCGATCCTATCGGAGCCACTCTGCCAGTTCTGGTCTTTGAGGCCATCAGTTCCCTTCGATCTGCCCACTCAATCCAGCAACACCAGCGTGTCAGGCAATTCGTTGACGTCGCTGACCGTGCGAGGCAGCGCGCTTTGCAGTAACGTGGCCGCGTGTTGAATTGTGTCGCAGATGGCGGAGGCTACGTCTTGACTGCGAAGACTGGTGGTGAGTCGTTGGCACAGTTCCTCCGGGAATGTATCGCCCAGTGTTTCCACGACGCTGCGGTCGCCAAGGACTACAGCTGTGCGTTCGTAGAGTGACACAAAAATCAGCAAGCCAGATGCCCCGGCGGTGTGGTGGACTCGACGATCAAAAAACAGTTCTCGCGCTCGCAGGTTCACTTCGTCCTGCATGTGTGCACGTGGCGTGAACAGACGGCGCAGGCTTCGGAATCGATCGGCCAGCACCGCGCCGACGATGAAACACGCGAGCATCACGATCACCAGCAATCCGACTTGTCCCCAGAGCGGAATTCCTCCCCATGTTCCGTGATCGCTGCGGCCCGGAAACGTCAGGAAGGCGACGACCGCTCCCAGCACTGCACACCACAGGCCGACAAGATCTTCAGCGCGGTCGTAACGGCCGGAGGCTGTAGCCACGACGGGCACGATCTCGCAGCACGTTTTAGATTCGGCTGCTGACACCGCAGATTCAACGCGCGCACGTTGTTCGGAATTGATGACTTCGGATGCTGTTTGCATTTTTACGATTCCCTACCAGGACCCAGAAGCACCACCGCCGCCGGATGAGCCACCACCAAATGATCCGCCGCTGAATCCACCGCCACTGCTGTTTTGAGCCACGTTGCGCAGGATAAACCAAATTGCAACGAACACTCCGCCCCACATGAGCCACGCCCAGCCGCTTGAACCGCGACGGTACAACGACACGGCAGTGAAGACCGCAAGACCAACGAAGACAAGCGGAATGATGTACTCTGCCGCCGATCGAGGACGCGTCGGCAATTCCAGTTTGCGGGCCATTTTGTCGAGAGCATCCACACCGCTCACAATCCCGTCGGAAAATTTCCCCTGCTTGAACTGAGGAACAATGTGCTCATTCATGATCTGCTGACAGGTCTGATTTTCCGTGCGTCCCCAGCCGGCTCCCAGTTCAATCCGTGCAGCTCGGTCTCCTTTGGAAATCAGCAGCAGAATTCCGGTATTCCAATCCTGTCCTTCCAGCTTAGCGTGACCAATCTGCCATTGATTGAATAACAATGCCGCAAAGGTTTCCACCGGCATGTTTCCACCACCATGCTGAGCCATCGAATCGATCGTCACGACGATGATGGGTGTCGCTTTGTCTGTGAGCAATTTATCACAGACCGATTTGATATGCGTGATCGACGCTTCATCCAGCATTCCAGCTTTGTCGCTGACGAATTCGCGTGGGCCGGGAGGCTGCAGGTCAAATTCCTGAGCGACAACCGGCAACGCGGTCAATGCAACGATACTGCTCATCAACAGCAGCCGCGTTAGTGGAACGGTCATTTTGAATACCTTCTGATTGGAATTAAATACGCCCCAGAAGTTCGCTCTTTTTGGTTTCAAATTCTGCCTTCGTGATATATCCCTTGTCCATTAAACCACCAAGTCGTTCCAGAGTGGCAATGATATCTTCACCACTTTTCTGATTCATGGTCGCATTGACAGACGACTCCAGCGGCATCGTGTTCGCTGCCGGAATTGCAACTGCAGTCGCGGCCACTGGCAACTGCGTGTTTGGTTTTGGCGCGGGCGGAACTGCAACTCCGTCTCGAGACACCACTGGCAACGTTGACAGATTCACAGTTCCGTACTGACTGGTAAACGTGATCGACTGGCCGCCGCCTTGCTGCTGTCCAAATCCACCGATCTGATGGTCCAGCGTGTCATAGATCCACGGCTGGCCTCCTGTTGTGACGGCAAGGCGATGGCTGTTTGCGAAGTAAGCGTAGCGAGTATTATTCTGTGACCCGATTGCACTTGGTGTTCCGAGGTCCTGCGGCCACCAGTTGCCTGTTGGGTCCGGCACGAACAAGCTGTTGGCTGATCCGATCTGACCAGCCGCCTGCGATTGGCCGTACGATCCGTTTTGACTTTGAGACTGAAACGAACCACTGAACGGAGTTGTCTGATGATTGGCCAGCGAATTGGAAATCTCGCTGCACAGGTTATTGACGAGGTTCTTCAAATTGGTGTTGAACAGATCGCTGACCATTGTCATGCCGCCGCTCATCCACTGTCCTGAACCACCAAACTCCGGATGACTAAACTGCGCCATTGAGCCGTTGCCGTTGTACACCGCCTGCAACATATGAGTCACAGCGTCAGTCGATACACCGTAGCGTTGAGATAAATCTTGAACAAGTTGCGCCCCGGACGGGGATAGATTTGCCACGATGATTCGATTTCCCTGAGACTTGCCGATGAAGGCAGATTTTGCGACGGAAAGGCTACTCGCCCGTCAGTTGCGATTGTCCGGCTACGGTCTGGCTGAGAACAGCAGCATTGCCTCGCATTCCCAAAGATCATGCCACAATCTCAAGGAGTTCCAGTCGCAACAACGTGCAATGATCTGGCGGATGCCTGCTTTTGGCTTCCGGTGCATATTAGAGCCGAGCGATCGGAAAAACCTCCGCGACAAACAGTTCATCAACAGATGGAAGCAGTCTGATCCAAACTCGCCAGTTTTGAAGTTGCGAGTTTAGCGCATCAGGTAGACCGTGGTCGGGAAAACACTGGGATTTATCATAACCCGAAGCGACAGCGACAAATCCCCAGGCACTGCTTTCGGCAAGCAGACTGATTCGGCCGGGCGGCTCATTTTCAACAGGATGAACTTCGACTACGCAGCACTGCGGTGCGATTCGGGGCGGCTGTGTTCGATCAGCCAGTCGACCACACGTTCCATGTGCATGCTGCGAGATCCCTTCACCACAACGACATCGCCGGGCGTGAGCAGGCAGTCCAGCATGGTCTGCAGCATACTCAGATCGTGGAACAGGGAGATGCGATTGAGCGACGCGCCGGTGGACTTCGCCCCTGCAACCACATGTTCCGCGTACTGTCCAAAGACGAGCGCATGATCGACCGCAGAGTTCATC
>QWOO01000241.1 GCA_003669615.1 Planctomycetota bacterium | reverse complement strand
CGTTGTTTCCCACTCGGATACACGGCTTAACGCGACTGAACGAACTCGCTGAAGTCATAGGGGACTATGCCACGTCGCGAAACTACGCGGATGGGTTGACGACGACCCGTCTATCTCCATACATCCGGCGGCGGATGATCCTGGAGGAAGAAGTCCTCGCGTTCGCTCGTACGGTCGGAGGACTCAGGCGAGTCGAGAAGTTCGCGCAGGAGGTCGTCTGGCGCACGTACTGGAAGGGTTGGCTCGAAGCCCGGCCGAGCGTCTGGAAAGCCTACCTCACGCAACTTCGGACGCTCGACGAGACACTTCCCGGGTCGGACCAGGATCGTCTCGTCTGTGCGATCTCTGGGAAAACGGACTTGCCGTACTTTAACGCCTGGTGCGACGAACTAACTTCCACAGGCTATCTTCACAACCACGTACGAATGTGGTTTGCGAGCGTTTGGATATTCACGCTGAAGCTTCCATGGGCGATGGGTGCTCGATTCTTTCTGGACCACCTTCTGGACGGTGACCCGGCTTCCAACACGATCTCCTGGCGATGGGTGGCTGGGCTTCAAACTCCGGGCAAACACTACCTCGCGCGGGCGGATAACATCGCGAAGTATACTAACGGTCGATGGGTACCGAAGCCGGGCGAACTTGATGAGTCGGCTCATTCGCTGCGGGACGATGGTTTCGCGCGGATCGCCGCAGTGAAGCCGACTCTCGGACCTGATGCCGGCCAGGTGCAACCGCGGGCGGTGATCCTGCATGATGAAGACTGCGGGCCGTTGCCCGATGCCTGGTCCGCAATTCCGACCGTTCGATATGTCGTCAATGAGAGGCCGCAACATCGTCCATGCAACTTAGTGGAAGAGTGGATCATCGGGGCCTGCGCTGATGCAGATACCCGCGTCGGGAACGTGACGCTTGCTCGCAGCGCGGAACAAGTCACCGACTGGTGTCGGGTGAACAGAGTGGTCGAGGTGTGGGCGTTTCGGCCACTCACAGGATTTGTCGCTGAAGCCTTCGCCGCACTGGCAGCTGAACTTGCAACCACTGGTATCAAGCTCCGGTACGCTGATCGAGGCCATGACATCACCTCTTTCCCGATGGCGACCAAAGGATTCTTCCCATTTTGGGAGGCCGCATCAGTCACGCTCCGCCGCTGCTGGATTTAGCCTGTCCACGATGATGTTCCGAGTTCTCACGAACTCGGCTGCACGCAGCAACGGCCGCACCGCTGGCGCTACAGCAGCGGTTCAGCCGACGACGACCGACGGATACTGTTCGACCCCGGGGTCGGACTGGCGGTGCGCGGAGACTGGCTCTCTGGCGGGCGGGTTGCAGGGCATTCCTTTCAGGTGTCGGAGCTGCTGACGCAATTTGCGACGCTAAGAGCTTGAAGTTGGACGAGCCGGGGTTGTGATGACAACCTTGAACTGTCAGAAAACGGTCTACGATGTTCCGCATGAAGAGTGCAGAAACAACGTCGCAAACGCAAATTCAAAAACGTGCAGGCAGTCGAAGGTCTGGAGTCCGTTCCGACGTTGCCGTACTCGACTGGCTTGAAACTGCGCGCGGGCTTTTCAGGGTCGACCAGATGCTGACCTGCCGGAAGAGCTTAGCTGGTCAAAGGAGATCCCGTTGACTCGACCCGTCGCCGTCTGGTGGGTCAAGCGGGATGCCCGGCTGACCGACAACGCATGCCTTGTCGAGGCGGAGAGACTCGGTCTTGATGTGTTGCCGTTCTTCTGTTTCGAGCCGTCTTTGCTCGCGGCTGACGACACATCCGATATGCACACCAACGCTCAATGGCAGGCACTGTCTGGATTGCGAACGACGCTCCGCAAACACAACGCAGATGTTGTCATCGCGCATGGCGAGGCAGTGGAAAAGTTGGCCAAGTTACATGCCCGGGTGCCGTTCACTCATCTTCTCTCTCATGAGGAAATCGGCAACGAAATCACGTTCCGGCGCGACCGGGCCGTGGCGGCGTGGTGTCGAGAGCGGGGCGTTGCCTACCAGGAGTTTCCACAGTCGAGCGTGCGTCGGAGCGGAGTGAACCGTGACCGCCTGCAGGAAATGTGGCGTTCCCGAATTGCGAATGCTCGGCCTCTCCCAGTGCCCGCAATTCATCAGTCCGACACACTCCGCCAACTGGCAGCCGCAACAACATTCCCGAGGCTGCAAGCCTTTTCGGTGAACAGCCATTGGCAGCCGGTTAGTGAAGCGGATGGCCTCAACACGCTCGATGCCTTCCTTACTCATCGCGGACGGTCCTATCGAGGTGGAATCAGCTCGCCGAATACTGCGTTCACAGCGGGCTCGCGACTGAGTGTCCATCTTGCCTGGGGAACACTCACGGCCCGCCAGGTTTGGCACGCTGTCCGCGAACGGCTTGCGGCACTCGATCCTGACGATCCGCAATCAGCACGGTGGAAGCAGAGTTTGCAGGCGTTCCTGAGTCGGTTGCATTGGAGAGATCACTTCACACAGCGACTTGAATCTGAACCAGCACTCGAGTTCCAAACTCTTCATCCATGCTACCGCGACTTGCAGTTCGAAAATAACGAGCAGCTGCATACGGCATGGCGCGACGGCTGCACGGGTTATCCGTTGGTTGACGCTGTCATGCGATGTCTGGCGGCCACGGGCTTCGTCAACTTTCGCATGCGGGCGATGGTCGTGAGCTTCGCATGCCACGTGCTCCACCTCGACTGGCGGCTCATCCACCCACACCTTGCTCGAGTGTTTCGAGACTACGATCCCGGAATCCACTTGAATCAGCTTCAGATGCAGGCTGGAGTTGTCGGATGGAACGCCATTCGAGTCTACAACCCAACGAAACAACTCACCGACTGGGACTCCGAATGCCGCTTCGTGAAACAATGGGTGCCGGAGTTGCAGGATACAACGCCCGAGCACATCATCAATGCCAAGTCAGTTTCCGGCTATCCCGGACCAGTGGTGCCCTTCACCGAGCGTGCTAAGTGGATGGCGAGCCAGCTGTACGCCAAACGCAATTCACCGGAAGCCAAAGCTTCTACAACGGCAATCTATCTCAAGCACGGATCACGCAAGAAGGAGCGAGTTTCGCGGCGCAAACGACCATCAAAGAGCGTGCCGCCAAAGAAGACGCAGACGCGGGGTTTGTTTGACGATCTTCCAGACGAATAAAGCCGCGATCGCGTCACCTCCAACAGCGGTGCAAGCTGAATGCCCAAAGCAAATGTTCGTCTTTTATGCATCGAAACACTGCCGCATCAACCCTGCGAACAGAGCGAGCGAGAGGGCCGCCAGCCACTGTGCACCAATGCCTCGGCCTATTTGCAAGTAGATGTAAAACGTGACTGAAAAAAAATAATGACTTCAACGCATACATCTCGGTCTTCGTGGACTTGCACACCCAGGCAGAACATGTTCCGAGGTTGGCGACGTCGCGGGTGGTGTGACTTAACGAACAATTTTGCAGGCATTCGCCAGCTTCAAAAATATCCGAACGAAACCGATGAGTACGCGGAGTAGGCACCAAACCACTGAGCTGAGAACTCATCCCGTTCTTTCTCTTTGGGTCAAACCTGCTGGTCATTACCACCACCGCGACTAGAAAGCAGGTAGAGTTTTGATTGTCTTCGAAAAAGTCATGCTGGACAAAATTATGTCAGACGTCAGTTCTACGAAAACGTGGCCGGAACTAGCGATCGGTCTGTACGACCTCCTCACGGAACGAAATGCCGAGATCGCCTACAAGTTTGAGAACCTTGAAGTAACTGTCCCCGGAAGTACAGCTGCGAACGCTGAGCGGGCGACATGGAAACTGAACGGAGCCGTTCGCATCACAACTCGCAGTGGAGAGGAAAAGTGACCCGTAATCGGCGACTTTCCGTTTTTGCTGATCTTGTGATCGGCATGGACGGTCAGCACGTGACACTGCGGGGCAACGGAAGTGATATTCTGGTGGAACTGCCTTCTGTTGGCATGGCCTTCAAGATGCTGCGGGATTTGGGGTCCCTTAGCGCAGCACGTAATCGACTGGCGGCAATCTCCTCAGCCCTCACATCTGTTGGGCTGACTGTGATTGTCGCCACGTCTAAGCGTCGTCTGATGACAATTGGTCAGGACGGTAACTCACGACTGCTGGCACTGTTCGGCTTGACCAATATTAAGTTCCACGTGTTCTAGACTCACTTTCATCTGAAAGCCAAACATGTCCAGCGTGACAGAACAAATCATTGAGGAACTGGCTCACGCCCAGATTCTGGCTCGTCGGATCAAGACGATCGGCGGCAGAGTTCCGGGCAGTGCTGACTTCAAGTCCAATCAGTCGTCATTGCAGCCAAAAGCCGACACAACGGACGTTGTTTCGGTGATCAAAGGGGTCATCGATGCTGAAAATTCAGCGATCGCTCAGTACAACAAACTGATCCGACTGTGCGACGGGATCGACTACGTGACACAGGACCTTTGCATCACGTCGCTTGCCGACGAGGAGGAACATCGCCGAAACTTCATGGGTTATCTGGCCGAGTACGAAACGCGAATGACGAGTGTAGATTGATGCGGCCCCGCTGTTTTTTTCTGATACTCTCCATCGTCGCGATGCTGGTCACAACTCAGGATGGACGCTCGGCCGACCATACTGATACGGCAGCTGCGGCCGCTGCCGAACGGGGCTACCGATTTCTCACACAAAATGCACTGATTCCTCCGGATTTCAACCAGACCACGTTTGAGGAAGTTTGGCAGTCGTGGCCGGAATCACTGAGATTGCAGGCTGCGAGCTTGAGTCCCGCTGAACGTCGAAAGATGGCCTTCGAGCGTTACGGTCTGACGATTCGGGCCGATGACAATTCCGGGAAGCCACTCCAGTACGTGGTCAGTCCCGATGGTGGCTGGACAATGAATTGTTTTGCGTGCCACGGCGGAACTGTCTATGGAACACCGGTGGCTGGAGCACCGAACAATCGCTTCGCGCTGCAGTCACTCACCGAGGAAACGTTTGCCGTGAAATTGCGGCAGGGGAAGCCTCCCAGTCGTATGGATCTGGGTGCGATGGCGATTCCTCTGGGAACATCGAACGGGACGACAAATGCAGTTGTGTTTGGAATGGGGTTGATGGAACAACGAGACGAGCAACTGAACTGGGTGTTGATGCTTCCGAAGTCCTTTACTGATCATGACATGGACGCACCACCTTGGTGGTACTTCTACAAAAGACCGTCGATGTACATCGACGGATTCGCGGAAAAAGGACACCGCGGATTGATGCAGTTCACTTTGGTTCCGGAAAACGGACCGGAGTTCTATCGGCGGTACGAAGAAAATTTCCGCGATGTGCTGTCCTATATTACGTCGTTGCGCCCCCCAAAGTATTCTGGTGCGATCGATCAAGCTCTGGCCGAGAATGGACGGCAGTTATTCATGTAGCCGTCCATTCTGCCGTGAAAACCGGGGTATTGTAGAAATGAGTTGTGTGATACATCGCGTTTCATGGGCGGAAGAGCAAAACGACCGAGTTACGCGGAGTTGGCAGCAATCGTTGTCGAGTTGCGTGCGGAGGTTTTGCAATTG
>QWOO01000028.1 GCA_003669615.1 Planctomycetota bacterium | reverse complement strand
CGAACCCGCTCAAGGACGCCATCACGCTCCAATAATGACCAGGCTTTTGAAACCGTCATTGGGTTAATCTGCAGGCCTTCGGCAATCTGTCGCACCGACGGCACCATGGCTCCCTCCGTCAGTCGCCCCGTCCCGATCAGAGTCCGCACCTGATCCATCAGCTGCCGATAAATCGGCACGCCGGAGGATGGGTTGATCTGAAAGAGCAGCACTGGGTCCATGGCGTTCGCTTAATCTCAACATCCGAATCACAATTCAGCTGAGGTGTATTGCAATAGTAATACACTGAAGTTTTGGCAAGAGCAAGGCGACATTCAAAAAAATGCGAGGACAGTCAGACACAGCCCGATCCTGTGCCGTGCCCTGCTGATATTCGTGCGGAGAAGTCGACTGAAATCAAGCAGTGACGGCTGCCGTGCTGCGCGGGAACAATCATTCTCTCACGGACTTCCATGGAAGATTTAGCATCGGCCGATCACCGGAACCTGGAATTCCCGCCATTGAGCTGATCCAGTGAGGCCGACTGTATCGAGACAGTTTTGGCAGTGTTAAACTGTCGGCCGCTCGATCTAGAACTCACTTTATTCGTGATGTGAAATTATGAAAACTCTCCCAGTTACCGTCCTTTCTGGCTTTCTTGGTGCAGGAAAGACGACTGTCCTGAATCATATTCTCAACAATCGTGACGGCCTGAAGGTGGCTGTGATTGTGAATGATATGAGTGAGCTGAACGTGGATGCGCAGCGAGTGGCTGAATCCGCGACATTGTCACGCAAAGATGAAAAGCTGATTGAGTTGTCAAACGGGTGCATCTGCTGCACGCTGCGTGAGGACTTGCTGGTGGAAGTCGCTGGCCTGGCCAGTGAAGGCCGGTTCGATTATCTGCTCATTGAATCAACCGGCATTTCTGAACCCATGCCAGTTGCGGAAACGTTTACCTTCGTCGATGAAAACGGGGATTCACTTTCCGACTCCGCAGTGCTCGACACTCTGGTCACCGTCGTGGACGCTCGAAATTTTCTCACTGACTTTCAGTCGATTGAAGAGCTGCGAGATCGTGGCATTGGCGTGGATGAAGACGACGATCGCGATATCGCTCGCCTGCTGATTGATCAGATTGAGTTTGCGAATGTCATCCTGTTAAATAAGACAGATCTGGTCTCGGAAGAAGAAGCCGGCCAGCTGATGGCCATGCTGAAGAAGTTAAATCCTGACGCTCGAGTCATTGCGATTCACCACGGTCAGGTGCCGCTGAATGAAGTCATGAATACCGGGCGGTTCCATCTCGACTGGGCGGAAACCGCCGACGCCTGGCAATCAGTGCCTCGCGGTACAGAATCCTCTGAAACTGCCGAGTATGGAATTTCCAGTTTCGTCTATCGCGCGCAGCGACCTTTTCATCCTCAACGGTTCTGGGATTTCTGGATGGAAGGTGATCACGCTCCCAATATTCTTCGCTCCAAAGGTCACTTCTGGCTGGCAACTCGTAACGCCATCGCTGGCTTCTGGTCGCAGGCCGGACAGGTGCTTGCCGCAGAACCGGGCGGCACCTGGTGGGCTGAAACACCACGTGAAGAATGGCCAGCGGACGATAAGGAGCTGATTAACGAGTTAAATTCCGTGTGGGACGAAATCTGGGGAGATCGTCGGCAGGAACTGGTGATCATTGGACAGGATCTGAATCAGTTAGAGGTGACCGATGCTCTTAACGCGTGCCTTCTGAATGATCAGGAAATGCAATCCGGCCCAGCATCATGGTCGACACTTCCCGATCCTTTTGGGTCATGGGAAATGGGATGTGATGACAGTGAATGCGATGATCCCAATCATCACCATCACTAATCTTCCGTCATGGCCCCGTCAGCAGGAGTTGGCGGGGCGGAGTTAGTGTCTTCGGGAAGCAGCGGTTTGTACCGGTAGTAGACTTCCAGTGTGAGTGTGGCGAGAGATGTGGTCAGCAATCTCCCGCCTGCCTTGCTGTAATCATCTCGATCGCGTGGCGTCCAGCTGCCTTTAGCATCTCCGCCCTTTTCCTGCCACCCAATCAGATCGTCGCGAAGACGCTCATTCCACCGGTCCCATTCTTTGCCGCCCCAGTTTTTCATAACCTGCGTGGCAAAGTAGTTGTAGTAGAGATTGTCATACGGCCCTTTTTTATCAATCAGCGCGATGCCAGCCCCCAAGTCTGCGTTGTCCCTGCCCTGCCCCAGGTACATGCGGCTAAGCATCGCCATCGACGTCACTGAGACCGCGTACGATTTCTTTTCGATTTCGTATCCGTATCGTCCCTCCCCGTCGATGGAAACGCTGTCCAGATAAAACGTGACGCCCTTCCATGTGGAGTCCGGCACTTTGATGCCGGCTTTTTCAGCGGCCTTGAGTGCCATCAGTTGAATGGCTGTCGCTGACGTGGAGCCCGGCTGCTGCGGATTGTATCGCCACCCGCCTCCACGCGGATCCTGAGAGTTGATCAGGAACTTCGCCGCCTCTTCGGCGATGGGCTTCAGCTTGCGATCTTTGGTCATTCCGTAAGCTTCACATAGTGCAAGCGTTGCAGCGCCGTGAACATAGTACGCGTAGTTGGGATCTTCGTCTTTGTCAGATTTGTTGACTACACCGCGAAGGTCGTAACCAGCCGGCGCGCGAACTCCGATGGACGTCAGGAATTCCAGCCCGGCCAGAACTTGTTTTTTGTACTGCCCTTCCTTGTGCGTCTGCCCGGCCGCCAGAAACGGCAACAAGGCATAGGCTGTCCCGCCAATAGGATTATTGACTGCGCCGGGATTCTTGCATGGCCCCACATCAATAAAATCCCATGAGCCATTGGCCCGCTGCCGAGCCGCTAACCACTCGAGCGCATATCCGACTGCCGATTCACTGGCGGCTGACCCACCAAACTTCTCCAATAGCTGCTTACGTCCCGCGTCACTGCGATTATCGATCGCGGCCGCACCTTCACTACTTTCTGCTTCCGGGTTCGTGCGAAGAGTTCCGTTGTCTGTTTCAGGGATAGCCATTTCCGCCAACTCTACTTCCGGCGCAGGCTCTGTGATCGGATCCACAACTGGTTCCGGGACAGTCTCTGGCTCTGGTTCGGGCTCTTCAACCATTTCTTCTTTCACAGGCTCTTCGACCGGCTGTTCCAGTTGTTCGCCAACAACTTCTGCCGGCGGCTCGATCGGCAGAGATTCCTCCACGGGTTCGATTTTGTCTGAAAAGCCTGCAACCAGCGGCGGCAAAGTGACCTCTTCCACATACTCCAGCTGCTGCAGTGTCAAAACGAACATGGCCAGCACCATCACAAACGTGCTGACTGCGGCCGGGCCGCGACCTCGCTTAAGTTCGGCTTTAATTTCTTCGGATGTCGTTCTTAGCTGCGGCTTGAGATCCGACTTCTTCGCACGAACTCGTACTCGCTCGGCCTGCTCAAGAGCAACCATTCGAGCGCGGTCGAGCAACTTCCGGAGCGACACTCGCTGTCGTCGCTTCTTGTGAAGTGAGGACTTCGACACCGAAGCGATCGCCGTGCCGGATTTCGCTGTAGCCTCATTCTCCGTTGTTCCATCATTTACACTTCGCTCATTTGCGAGACTGAAAGTATTCGGCGTCGGTACCGTAGGTCCGCCGCTGGATGCCGGCGACTCTGAAGTCGAAGTTGCAAACTTTGCCGGCGGAGAAAGGAACGACGAAGCCAAACCAACCGGTGCGTGGGACGGATCAGTTCGAGTCTGTCCTGAGCCCGCCCTTTGCGAGATCGCTTCAGGCGATGAAGAAATCGCATCATCTCGAATCGGCATTCGCAGCCCTGCAACCTGCCTTCCGCCAATGGGCGACGACGGCGCGCCCGTGGTGGCTTCTCTTTCCAACTGATAGACAGAATGAAGTATGTCAGCAGGATTGCCGGCGGCCTGTTCCGACAGAGCGGCGAATTTTTGCGAAAGAGTCAGGTACTGCTGTGAGAGCGACGCGTGATGCACGGAAGCAGAAAGAGCTTCCTCTGCGCGAAGCCGCAGATGGACGGCAAATTGTTCGGGGGTCTTGCTATTTGTCGGATCGCTCATTCGAATTCACACGACAGAAGAACCGAGCACTCAGCGGTCGCCCACCAGATCTCTCTGTAAAGGCACTTCGGTGAGTCTACATAGGGTTTCTAATGTCTCAAACCGAAGCCACCTAGTTTTTCTCCATTAAAGGAAGTTACAAAGACACTCCCCGCGGGTTTTAAAACAAAAACGGCCCCCGAACTGAAATTCGGAGGCCGCTGCAGCGACGTTACGAGGTCGTAAAAAAATTGATCGCAGAGTCAGATCCAGGTCGTTTTAAACCCAGAAACGACAAGGCAACGCTGCTGGAGCCTCACACCTGAGCCGCATCAATGCCCAAAGGGAAATTCGTCCGCAGGAAGGGACGGACGCAGAGACTTTCGATTATTCGATCGTCCAGTAGTCGAATACCATGGGTTCTTCGAGTTTTCCGCCGAGCAGTTCCACGAATTTCTTGTGGGCCGGGTGAGGCAAATAGGCGGCTCGGTCTTCTTCGCTGGAGAACGTGATCAGGTAGCCGTGAGTGAACCCTTTGTCGAGTCCTTCCGGGCTATTGTTGGTTCCTCGTTCAAAGTCCCGAACCTGCGGGATCTGTCGTTTCAGGTCCTGGAACGCACGGTTAATTTCATCAAGCTGTGCGGCGGTGATCTCCGGTTTGTATTTGAAGAGTACGACGTGTCGAAGGACACGAGTCCTGGGAGTCACTTCGCCCGTGGCTTCCAACATTCGCACTGCTGCGAAGCGATCTCCTGACTCATTCAAATGGACTCCATCCGTCGTCAGCACACCCTGCGGCTGATTAGCGATGTTGTATTCCTTCAGATATCCCAGGAACGCAGCATTCAAGTCCAGCAGCGGGGTCGCTGTGTCTGCAGCAACTTTTCGACTGAGTGCTGCATACTCACCCAGAAGTTTATCGAGTTCGTTGGAGCCGTCATGCTTTTCACCAATGACACTGGGAGTTGAAAGGATGACTCTGGCACCAGCCTCGTTACAACGCTTGATCAGACTTCGAAGACCCGCTTCATACTTGTCTGGTGGTGTTCCCTTTCCATTTTTCGAATGCCAGACGTCATTGATCCCAATGTAGATGACCACCACTGCCGGCTTGTGTGCGAGGACATCCTTATCAAGTCGAGCCTCCAGATCGGGAACTTTGTGTCCGCCGATTCCGGCGCCGATGACCTTGATGGCGGATTGCGGACGAGTCTTCTCGATGGCTTCTCGGAAAAGCGTGACGAATCCTGTCGGCCCGGCTCCCTGCTGCGTGATGGAATCTCCCAGAAAAACGATGGTTTCTCCATCTTTCAGGCCTGCTAATGCCGTTGTTCCCATCACCATAAAAGCTGCCATTGTGATCAGTATCCTTGAATCCAACATCTCGCGTCGTCTCCCGTGAAGTCTGGAAATCGGTTCAACGACAAATGAAGTGCGCGGCATAGAAATCAATGATTATCCGATGAGCGCGAACTTGGCGAGATGTAGTGCATAGAGTTTGGCGATGAAGTAATCATG
>QWOO01000093.1 GCA_003669615.1 Planctomycetota bacterium | reverse complement strand
GGCTTCCACACGCTCTCTGAGCAGCCGATAACGGGCCATCGGAAACCGATGACCGTCGGGCAGTGGCAAAACAAAAAGATCAGTGTGAAATAATTTCATCGGTGACCTGGTCACAAACTGGAGGCCGTTTCCAAAACGCTGGGTGGCTGACGTCTGCTTCCTGCCGAGATGTCAGCTTGTTGTAGATCAATGCGGTGCGGAAGTCTTCTTTTTAATGCACGACTCCGGAAATCGTCGATATTTGTCCCTGTTCCTGAGACGATCGGAACGCTCGTTGACATTTACCGCGTGTCCCGCCACCCTGTAAGGTCTAACACCTGAGACTGAGGGCGTCCCCAACATTTTGGGCATCGAGGTCGGCGGAATCTTTTGACACCGCTTGTGCCGTCACCTCAGCCTGTAGAATGGATGCGACGCCGATTGTTTTCGCGCGTCATTCGCTGCCGCTTCTCTTCCAAATTCCTGCTCTGAAATCACCGTCGTTTTATGCTGCTGCGAATCACCAATCTCCGCACTCCAGTCGAACTGCCCGAACAGGAGCTCGTTGCTGAAGTTGCCAATCGCCTGGATGTTCCTGTCGCCGATCTGGGCTCGCTGCAGATTTTGCGGAAGAGCATGGATGCCAGAAATCGGTATCGGCTCGAATATGTTTATTCTCTGACGCTGTCCATTCCGGATGCGGACTACGAACGATTTCGCCATGGTTACAGTATCGAAGTCGAACCGTGGACCCCACCGAAGTTCGAACATCCCGAGCCTGGCTCCGAACCATTGCCTTATCGCCCCGTGATCGTTGGCTCAGGTCCCGCAGGACTTCTGGCCGGGTATTTTCTGGCTCTGGAGGGATACCGCCCACTGATTATTGAACGTGGTCAGGCGGTGAAAGAACGCGTCCCCGCGATCCGCGAATTCGATTCCGGAGGCACACATGACAATGAGAATAACTACCTGTTCGGCGAAGGCGGAGCTGGCTGCTTCAGCGACGGAAAGCTGACGTGCCGTATCACAGGTCCGGATGTCGACTGGGTGCTCAGAAGCTTCGTAGAATGTGGCGGACGTCCGTCACTCGTTTACGAGCACAGACCACACCTGGGCAGCAACAAACTGCCGATGATCTGCCGCAACTACCGTCGCAAGATTGAAGCGCTCGGTGGCGAATATCGTTTTGGATGTCGTCTGGAAGGACTTCGCTTCCAGGACGGCACTTTACAGGGCCTGGAGACTTCGTCGGGGTTCATTCAGACTTCCGTCTGCGTGCTGGCAGTGGGGCACAGTGCACGAGACACTTACGAAATGCTGCTCAAGACAGGGCTGCCTCTGAAACAAAAAGCGTTTCAGCTGGGACTTAGAATCGAGCAGCCGCAGGAGATCGTAAATCAGCGTAAATACGGTCACGATGAGTATCTGACATTGCTCGGAGCAGCCGACTATTCGCTGGTTGCCAAGGGCCAGAAAGACCTGTTCTCATTCTGCATGTGCGCCGGCGGCATTGTGATCCCCAGCGTCTCTGAGCCTAACATGTACTGTTCGAATGGGATGAGTAATTCGCGGCATGATTCGCCGTTTGCAAACAGCGGACTGGTCGTTACTTTGGAGCCTCATGAGTTTGGCAGTGATCATCCGCTCGCAGGAATGCACATTCAGCGCAAGTATGAGTCGCTGGCGTTCCAGATAACGGGGGGCAATTATGAAGCGCCAGTGCAGAGAGCCAAAGATTTTCTTTCCGATCGAACGCCGGATCCCAATGAGCGACTGCCTACGTCGTACGAACGAGGCACACGATCTCGCAATCTTTCTGAGGTCCTGCCGCCACCGATTCTGAAAGCAATGCGATCCGGGCTGCCCATTATGGATCATCAGTGGAAGGGCAAGTATCTTCAGGATGCTGTGCTTGTCGGCCCCGAGATGCGCGGCAGTTCGCCAGTACGAATCGACCGCGACTATACCACGATGGAAATTCCCGAAATGCCGGGCGTTTATCCAATCGGCGAAGGGGCCGGATATGCTGGCGGCATCGTGACAGCCGCTGTCGATGGTCTTCGCGCCGCCCGAAAGGTCGTGGCCAGGTACCGCACACCGGATGCCGGTTGAAGTCGCCGATTCGATCTCCCCCACAGTCGCTGCAGGCGACCTCGTGATCATTGCACAGTCCCGACCTCCGCCATCCCCGACGTTCAACACCGCGTAAATGCATCGAAGTCGCAGCAACGTCACCCGCGACGACGTAAAGCCGCTGAACTACACACGCGTCAACATCAAGGATGGGTGCAAAAAACACGTGGGAAGTCGTCAATCCACGGCGTATCAATACCGACAACAATCACCATCGTGACAACGTCATTTCGCTGATCCACCGTGTCCCCGCAGCCCTTTGGTATCATTACCACGGAAAGGCAGCGTGTAACATGCATCCGGCCCGCTGGCTTGTTTCATCAAATGGACCTGCGGCGGCACCTGGCTACCAGGCGATGAGCGAGGTTGGATCAAATGGCGCAATCGAAAGGAATTTTCCCATGCTTTCTTCGCTCATATTAATTGCCGCGAGTTTTTTCGCCGAACAGCCTGCCTGGCCGGGATTTCTTGGGGCGGGTGCTTCGGAGATTGATCCGGCATCGATACCGCTGAAGTGGTCGCCGACGGAGAATGTGGCGTGGGATGCGTCGTTGCCGGGGCATGGACAGTCAAGCCCTCTGATTTGGGGTGAGAAAGTCTTTGTAACAACAGTGGAAGGTGATAATAAAGAAATCTGCCACACGATCTGTTTGTCTCTGAACGATGGCTCGATCCTGTGGGATCACAAACACACATCAACCGCTCCGGATCCAAACAGTGTCTACATCAGCCGCGCTGCGACGACGCCGGTTGTGGATGGCCAGCATGTGTTTGCATTTTTTGAGTGCGGTGACCTGATCGCATTGTCGCACGATGGCAGAGAGGTCTGGACGAAGTCACTGTCGAAGGAATACGGCAAGTTCCTTAACAAGTTCGGCCTCAGCAGTTCACCAGTGCAAACAGAGGCCTCCGTGATAGTACTGATTGATGACGAAGGTCCGTCGTATCTTGTGGCGCTGAGCAAATCCGATGGCAGCATCCTCTGGAAAACTGATCGCACCAGTCGCACCAGCTGGAGCAGTCCGGCGATTCTGCCCATTGATGGCAAACCGCAGGTCATCGTGAGCTCGGCGGGAAGCGTTGACGGCTACGACCCAGCGAGTGGAAAGCTTCTGTGGACGTTGACCGATGTCGGCGGAAACACGGGACCAACGCCTTTGCCTGCGGGCCCCAATCAGTTCTTTATCGCAGCATCACCGGGTCGCTCGGGAGAAAATTCCGACGGCGCGAGGAAGTCGAATGCTCTGATTCAGGTCACTCCCGACGGCGACAGCTGGAAAGTGGAAAAGCTCTGGATGGCTGCAGAGGCAACTCCATCCTGGGCTTCACCATTCGTCCATCAGGGGTTCGCGTATTGGGTGAATCGTGTCGGCGTGGTCTATTGTATTGATGTTGCGACAGGCGAACAGAAATATGCTCAGCGAACCAAGCAGTCCTGCTGGGCGACACCGCTGCCGCTTGGCGATCGCATCTACTTCTTTGGCAAAGACGGAGTCACAACTGTGCTGGCCGCAGGACCGGAGTTCAAAGAACTTGCTGCAAATGAACTGTGGCCCGCTGACACGCCGCCTTCCGATAACGGAGCTCCCAAAGTGGATGACACCAGCTCGGATCGTAAACAGGCCAATGCCATGTTCTCCGGACCAACTCAATACGGCGTGGCCGCCGTCAGCGGCAGCTTGCTGATCCGAGTCGGCAGTCACGTGTACTGTGTCAGAGATTCAGACAAGTGATGCGGAATCCCACCACTCACTTTCTTTGAATTCGAATATCAACGAGGATTGCGGGCTGTCACTGTAAGCTTCAGCGTGCTGCTGCCTTCAGCATTTGTGGACGCAGTCAATGGACTTGAGTTGTATGACGCATACATGGGATCAACCGGCAGCCCATGGTCCTTTGTATGATTTATCGTTCCATCGTTGATGATCATTTGCATGACGATCACGCGGTGGTCGCCTGCGCAGGCACCATCGGCACTCTCGTAGGTGCCAAGCACAAAACTACCGTCTTCAGAGATTTTCCCCGTCGCTGTCAGCTTGTTGTCGTCAGACGAAAGTTCAACAGTCCCCGAGCGGACTGGCGAACCATTATCGAATACAACCTTACCGGAAACGGGATACGTGGGAACTCTGCCTTCACCGCAGCCAACCAGCAGCGACACGCAGAACAACGTCATCATGACAGACGATCGGTTCACTGAAACTATTCCATGTTTAGAAGTCACTGATGGGAATTCCGTCGCTGCGATTACAAAGATTGCCAAGCACATTGGAACTGATCGAAGTGGAGATACCTCGGACGCTGCCGTCCGCTATGGCAAATTGCACAACGCCATTGTGGTCACTTCCGAAGGAGTACATTATCCCGCGCTGATCCTTTGAATTATGAGCCAAAGGAACACCCGGCCCGCCAACGCGCGAGAAATTCTGAAAGTGCCGGCCGAAATAGCCAGGTCCGTTGTACGGACTTTTTGTCATTTGGCCATCTGGAATAAACGGTTCACCGACCATGACCGTATTCGAAGTTCCGTCTTTGATATCCCGGATTGCAATTCTCTCTTCCCACCCCGGAACAATATCAAATCCTTTCATCTTTGGATGACTGGAAATGATCACTCCTGTACCTCGGCCGCCCCAATAAAAATCAGTTGGCTGGCCAACTGCTCCCGGTGTCAGGTCGCCGTGATTGGCAACATAATCAACCACAGCACCGCCAGGAATATTCTGGACTCCGCCGCCGCAACCGCACGGCAATGTAATAACGACCGATGAATCTTCGGCAACAGGCGACGTCCCACCATGGCGTTCTGGACAAAGAAACGCCTGAACAACGGTTTGCCGAATCTTCAGCGATTGCAACCCAAAAGGCTTGTACAAATCCCAACTGCTGAAGAGTGCTGATTGTTCCAGATGTGGCAGAATATGAATCAGCCATGACGGTTCGTCCATGCCAATCGTGGTCCCGTCTGATGACAGTATGCGTACGCCATCAAGGACTATTCGAGCTGGAGGAAAGGCTCCATTTGCATCATGGAATTGATGAATCGCCAGCCCGATCTGCTTGAGGTTATTCTGGCACTGACTTCGGCGAGCCGCCGCGCGAGCGTGTTGCACAGCAGGGAGCAGGATCGAGACCAGAACTCCAATAATGGCAATGACAACCAGAAGTTCGATCAGCGTAAATCCTGCTCGAACAACCGCAGAGTTGCGGTGGTCATGGACGACTCTTTGACTGGTGTGCATGGTGGTCGTGTTCTATCTGGCAACGCTGGTGAAAACGCGAACCAAAGCGATTCATGCGCTTCGCGTTTATGAAGACTCCCACGCCTGATTTCTTCCGACCAGAAAAGAAATCAATGGCAGCTTCCAAGCCTTACTCTAATGCAAAAACTAATACCAAAGAACGCTGAATTCCCGCAGGAAACCCAGAAACGACAGGATATAAGGAAGCGAAATCAGAAAAGCTGTGGAAATCATGCGAAATTGATACCACGCTCGTGGCAAATGCAAAAGTGAACCTCACAACTCCTCGCGAAACGCATGGCTCATGCGATTGTGGGATCGAGAGATTTGTGAGATCAGTTTTGTCACTTCTTCACGCTCACCGCCTTCGACCTCATGCTCCAGAATTTCAAGCTTTTCGCGAAGTAGTCGCGATTTCCAGCGATGATATTCACTCAATTCGCCATGCCGCAGATAAGCGCCGACTTCGAGTTTTCGAGTCCAGTCGTCGTAACGTTCGGCCCAGTACTTAGTTTCCGTGTGATCCATCGTCAAAGCCGCACTGAGCGCGCCTACGCGAGTGTCGGTCATGGCTTCGAGACATTCGTCAGGAGCTGGATAGTAGGCGAAACATCCGACAATGCTGAGCACAACAAGTCCTGCGAGCGACAACAATCCAAGCACAGGTCCCGGGACGATGATGTCACCGCGTCCGGAAATCTGTTTTGGAGGGGCCGCTTCGAGCCATTGTTCCAGTTTTAGTGAACGATCGGTGATTTTCAAAGTGAATCCGCAAAGAATAAGCAGCCCGAAAATCCATAGCGGACGCCACTCGAACGGGTTAATGTCTCGCTGGAGTTTGAGTTTCATCGCTTCAGCATAGGAGACGTTTTGAGGTCCGGAAAACGGCTGGCAGTAAATGTCAAAGGCATGCGTGTGGTTGGCTGGCTCAATGTCCTTCGGGAACAGCGGCTTATCAAGTCCGTAAGCCAGAGCCAGCACGATGCTCAACAGCAGAACCATCCAGGTGGTCCCGCGTTTGAAACCGTATTCGCGATATAACCAGGCTAAAAGGCCAATGTTCATCCCAGCGCCCAGAACGAGCAGTACGAAGGCCGCACCAATCGAGTTTGCATGTTGAAACATCATACCCAATTGGGACATCGCCAGCATCGGAGTCGCATAGGCCGGAATCGCCATTGCCGTCATGTAGAGTGGAGCCAGCGTATTGTCGTAATTGAATGTGTGCTGCAAACTATTCGCCGGAATCAGTGCTCCGAGTAGTCCTGTCCCGATGAGGCCGACCAGAATGTAGACGAACGATCCTGACGCGGCTTCACGGCCTGCGGCGCTTCCGACTGCCAGCACCCTCCGGTAGCCATAGGCAACAGCCTTCTCGTCACTGATTGGCAACGCTGAGTTTGGATACAGGCGGTCCCAGATTAAGCCCACAACCGTCACGATCACAAGCGAACAGCCTGCAAAGGAAATAATGGCAATCGGTTCGGAGAGAGTCAGTCCGTAAAGCAGCGAAAGCGGATTGAACAACGGCCCCGACATCGCGAACGCCAGAATCGTCCCGCCGCTGATTCCTGCACGCCGCATTTCACGGATCACGGGAATCGCGCCAAGCGAACAGACTGGCAGCAACATGCCGATCAGCCAGGCTCGAAACAAAGCGGACCGTGTGCCTTCGCCGAAAAGTTTCCGAGTATTTTCGTAGCCGAAGAATCTTCGCAGCACGGCCGCAGTCACAAAGCCCGCCAGAATGAATGGTGATGCCTGAATCAGACTGGTGACGAATCGAACCGCAAAACCCCAGAACATCATTTCAGCCATGTTACATCTGATCCGCTTGAACTTGAGATTTAGGAACCAGTTGCCGCAGCTCTTCTATCAGAGGTTCGAAAACTGCGGGGTTAACAGACGTCGCTTTTGCGGCACTGGCTGTTGCGTCGAACGCTTTTGAGAACCTGCTGACTGTTGCGACTGCAATTTCGAAGTCCGCCTTCTTCAGTTCACTGTCGGCGGCCAATTCGGGAATCCATCCGATGATGTCTGCCAGTTCATGGCGAGCATTTGCGCGGTTGTCGCTGGCGTCTGTCGATCCCAATTGCGGAAGTCGCAGGGCAAGCTGATCAACCAGTTCCGCGAAGTCTTTCGGCTTATGCGCCGGAACGAAGTGTTCCAAATGCTCGTGGTGTTGGTCATGTTCGTCTTCGTGTGATTCCGCCGAAGAGCCGCATCCTGAGACCGTGAGTGCGAAACACAACAGGGCAACGCAGCAGACTGGAAAGTGGTTGAATCGCTTGTTTGTAGAAAAGCCTGGCATGAACACTTCCTAAAAGGTGAGAGATCACTCCTGACAAACGGGCACTGGAACATCGGTGATGATCTCCTGAATCACGGTCTCGGCTTCGGCCGGGTCGAGTCCTATTCGGACGCTCAACACGGGAACAGCAACCTGCTGCACGTCATCAGGAGTCACGAACGTACGCCCAGACAGCCACGCATGAGACTGAGCGACTCGTTGCCAGGTCAGCAGGCCCCGCGGACTCAGCCCGAGTGCGATGCTTGTGTGGCGGCGAGTCTCCTGAGCCAGTCGGACCAGATAATTCTGGACGTTCGGAGCAACAGACAGAGATGCTACGGATTCCTGAATACGGCTCAGTTGGTCAAGCGAAAGAACAGGCTGAACGTTGTTTCCTGAACGCAAACTTCCGACGGCGTCCTGCAGCATGCGTATTTCATCCGCAGCAGCCGGATATCCAACACTCAGTTTCATGGCAAACCGATCCAGTTGCGCCTCAGGCAGCGGATACGTTCCATGTTGGTCCACAGGATTTTGTGTGGCGATCACGAAGAACTGTGTGCTGAGCGAATATCGTTTTGTATCCACAGTGACCTGCCGCTCGGCCATCGCTTCCAGCAACGCGCTTTGGGTACGAGGCGTCGCGCGATTGATTTCATCGGCCAGCAAGACATCCGAAAAGACCGGACCTTCACGGAACTCAAATTCGTGCGAGCTCTGATTGAAGATATTGAAGCCCGTAATATCGCTCGGAAGTAAATCGGGCGTACACTGACATCGAGCGAATCGGCCACCGATGCCGGATGCCAAAGCCTTCGCGAGTGTCGTTTTTCCGAGTCCTGGCTTGTCTTCCAGCAACAAATGACCGTTGGCCAGCAGACACACCAAAACCCGTTCGACAACCTCTGGCTTGCCTCGCAAGGCAAGATTGAGCCGATCGCGCAGTTGCGACAATGCCAGGAGATCACTGGATAGAGAAACGCTTAATTCTGCCACAGTCATGAGTAGGCAATTTCCGGATTTGAAGTGTTCGAATTCAAGGCATTCAATGAGGCTGACGGAGCGGCAGTTGCCTGACGAGACTTGGTTGCTGAATTCTGCAATTTCTCCAGCGTGAACAATCGAATGAATTTGCCACACGCGGTTTCGACTTCAGCCGCTATCATTGCCGTTTTGAGATCATCAACTCCATAAACCGCCCAGTCTGCTAACTGCAGAAACTCGTTGACAGCCAACGGAGTTTCAGGACACGTCTCAATACGTGGCTGTTGTCTTCGAAACCATGTCGTAAACGTCACACCGGAAGGGCGAGCAAGCCCGGCGAAACGGAACCTGCGTTCCAGCAATCGCATCGTTTGAATGACTCGCCCGCGTGAACTTCGTGCCGGAAACAATCGCCACTTCTGTGTCGAACCCAGATCTGCAAGTCGGTACCGGTTTATGAATGCCATGACAAACACGACCGATGTGATCGACACAAACATCCAGTGTCGAAGCATCCATTGTGCGCAGTCGGCCGCGAACATCAGTGTCCGTCTCAACAGCCCTGGTGGCGGAGTCAGCACTTCGTATCCCGGCGTAGGTTCCAGCGTCACCCACGTGCCCGCACCAACATAAACTTCGCACCAGAAATGCGTATCCGACGAATGCACGGCCGTGTGACCTTTGGCAACATCAAAACGTTCCGGATTCGCATAGAACCCGGAAACCAATCTCGTCGAATATCCCAGACTCCGAAGCATCATCGTTGCAGCAGTCGCAAAGTGATAGCTCGCCCCGCGTTTGGATTCGAACAGAAAGTGCCCGACGGGAAACGGACAGTCCTCGGGAGCGTGGGCTGAACGATCGACCGTGTAACTCGTTCGTAGCTGCTGACAAATCGCTTCGATCTGTCGATAACCGTGCGGAATTCCCTGCGTCCACTTTTCGGCGAGACTTCGCACTTCTGCCATTTGCCGGAGTTCCGGCAGCTGTGTTCTCTTGATATCTGATAATGCCTGAAACGTGAGGTCGTCGTGGTCACGAAGCATCGAATGGTCGATGCATTCGGACTGCAGATGAATAGCCGTGAATTCCGGCAATGACTTACGATTCATCTTCAGGATCGTATCGCCATACCAACTGAACATATCGATCTGATCAACTTTATCGATGTGCAGACCACGAAAATGCAACGGCGCGGGAATAACGTTGGTGCGAAGATTGATGACTTTGATCGCGTGTGTCTCGTGCCCGACAAAAAATTCCAAAGCGCGGCTCGAACGGGGAACACGCAGCCATGGACGACCGTTGCTGGATACCATCGAAAGTTCGCGAGGTTCGTCGCTCAGTGTTTCGGCAATCCAGTCGATACCATCGAAGATGTCGTATGTTTCCATTCGAAGATGCAGCGGCACCCGGCCAGCAACATACAACAGGGCACGGCTCTCCAGATCTTTGATCTTCTTCTGATCGGGCCGCGTTGATTTCCGCAGGGTCGAGAATTCTCTGCCAGCCTGTTCTGACTTCGCCATGCGCGCTTTGACGTCCGCCAGCGTTTGAGGCGGCAAGGCAATCGACCGATCCTGATCCTTGATCTTTCGAGCGGGTTCATCGAACGAATCGTTGAAGATGTCGTACAGACTCGGTTTGTCGTCTTCGGCAAAAGGAGCGTCCTCAATTGGCCCAAACGACTTGATGTTGTCGGTCCCGGCGACAAGGTTCTCGCCGTCATTCACGCCGCCGCGCGAGAAAGGATCGGATTCACCCTCACCGCCGGAACCAGGCAGAAAACCTCGCATCGCTGTCATCGCCCGATTTCCTCCATCGGCCGATGCAAGCAACATCAGCAACGGAATCGATGGTCCAATGATCAGCCATCGCAGCGGCAAACGTCGGGTCTCGCCGGCAATCAGTCGAGAACGAAGTGTGTCCCAGTGACTCGCAATCATCCAGCTGAGAACCGCGAAGCCGTAGATGGCAATCAGCCAGTGAACGCGATGCTCGGCGGAGATGGCTGCGCAAAAGATTGCAAGGGCAACGCCGATGATCACCGATAATCGCTGATACGCGACACGATATCCGAACACTGCGGTTGCCAGCATCAGAGTCTTCTGACTGTTCATCACCATCGTTTCAAATGGCCGACCGGTCTGGAAGAACCAGCGTTGAAAAGGTTCCCATACCAGACTCAGCAGCACTACAAACAACAGCAGGGGAATGATCAACGGTTGCTCGTTCCTCTTTGCAATTCGTCGATGTGCCAACCAGGTGAACCCGAGCGTTGCTGAGACTTCGAATATCATCTGAATCCACAGGGACGCAGAGCTCTTGCTCCGGTCTGCATCGGCAAGCACAAAAATAAATGATGCCAACAGGGCCAGCAGCACGGTCAACCACTGTAGAGATGCAGTCGTGTGACGAGCCAGCTGATTCGACGATGTTGCCGCTGCGTGCGAACGCTTTGACGTCGTAGTTCGTGACCGCGCGATCGGCTCGCGTTTACCGAACATTGCACGCGCCTTTCCATTGTCGCTGCAGGTGAAGGCCAGCGTCTGCGGATATGCCGAGCGATATCCAGGAGCCAGTCGAGGATGTCGCTGTCGAAGTCCAATTGTCCGACACGCTGATCACATGTTGACCATGTCGTTTGAGCCCGTTCCTTGAGACTCCATGGGGTGTCGTAACCACAATGTCGAACGACTGTGAATCTCGGCGTCGGCTGGTCTGGGATTGTCGATTTGCAAGTGTTGACTGCGACAGCACATCCATCAAACGCTGAAAACTAGTCGCAGATTCGCCAGCGATCAGCAATTGATCGTTCAGTGACAGCTCCACGCGGCAGTGTTGACGATGGAGCGATTCGCAAACACTCGCAGCGACCTGCACCGCAAGTTCCAGGGAGTTCATGGGGTCTCGTTCGCTCGGAACAACATCCGGATAGCTGGCTGCGTCAACATCCAGGGTGACTCGCACGGAAGTTGTGGCCGGAGCCTGCCGTTCGCACACAATCATCTGCTGCTGCCGAGCCGTCTGAGCCCAGTGAACGCGGCGCAGAGAATCGCCGCTGCGAAAGGCTCGTGTCCCCAGCATGTCGCCGAAGTCACCAACTCGCCGATCTGCCAACTGGTCATCCGACTGATTTGATTCCACCGCATCCGGCAGTCCGGCCAGCATCACGGTTTTCGGCCAGACAACGACATGCCCATCGACGGTCGTGTTTCGAGAAGCTCGATACAATCCAAACGGAAATCCCGTTTCAATTTCCGGAACCGCCAGCGGATAGCAACCTCGAACCTGTGGAATGAACGACCATGAATATTCCGCAGTGGACCAGCCAGAAACTCTGGCAAGCGATACACCTTCGTCAGTGTCATTCGTATCTCGCAACGCGAAGCCGCAAACGAGTGAGAGGCCCCAGATCGGCCATGGCCATCGGTTCCGAACTCGAAGTCGAACCAGCACCGGCTGCCCAACGCGACTACGCCGTGTGTCAAACGCCAAGTGAACGTCCACGCCCCTCATCGCCAGCCATGGCAAGGCAACTCCTACGCCAGCGACCAGCAGCAAAATGGCAGTAATGAACAAAGCCTCGGTCTTCAGAAATACGCCGCACAGCAGCGAAATTCCGGCAGCCAGCAGCAGGCTCAACAACGGATTTTTCAGCCAATAAACCCAAGGATTGGCTCCCGGACAGAAGTCATGATTTAACGCAGCATTGGTCTGCTGAAGCCAATTCAGTAAACGTTCCAGTCGGCTCTGCCGAAGGCCTGATACCGCTTGTGAGTCAATCGAGGAAAATGACATCGACATTGTTGTCACCCTGTTAAGAAATATCCGCGAGTCAGTAGGTGGTTTAAGACACTAAAACTCACCGACAACTTCACCACCCTGAATCGTGGCGAGAGATTGATAGACGCCTCGATCGATGTTTTCGGAGATGAAGCGAACGGAACCATCGCCAAGACAGAACTGAGCGCCGCCGACGTGCCTGCTGCTGAAGTCATCAAAATGTGTGGCGGGGGAATTTGGCGGATGGTCGGCTGAACCACAAACTCGCTGGAACGCTTCTTCGCCTTCCGCAATCATTCCCGGCCATGACGAATACCAGTCCAGATTCGCGACTGTTTTTCGTTCGCCAACGATAAACGTATTGGTTGTGCCATCAGTAAAATCAGCAATGCGAACTTTGCTGTTGTGATAGAAGGCTCCATTGCCCTTGCACGTCCCGTCAGCCATGACCGGAAGAGTCCCCGGAGCATTTTCACAGCCATCCAGTTCTTCAGTTCCGAAATTGCCGATGTAATTTGCGATTGGCAACCCTGTAATCGGGACGCCGCTGCCTTCTTCCGAAATGACGAAAAACTCCGGCTGCGGATCAGACGGACACTTGTATGCGGGTATCTGATTCCGAAGAAACGCCGCATTCGCTGGATCTGTCAGCGGCAGATTGGCATTAAACTGACGGTAGATATTTGCCTGTTCAATGTACGGCAAAATCATTGTGGCCCAGCCAACTCCACTCGTACCTTCATGGGCACTTGGGGCTCCAGTGTCATCAACTGCGATCCAGCCCGGCGGCAGCACCCCAGCGACATCCAGATAGTTGTGGAGCGCCAGTCCAATCTGCTTCAGATTGTTCTTGCATTGAGTTCGTCTGGCGGCCTCGCGAGCCTGCTGCACTGCAGGCAGCAGTAACGCAATCAAAATGGCGATGATCGCAATTACGACTAGCAATTCGATCAGAGTAAACCCACGTCGTGTACCAGAAAGCTTCTTCATCAGATTGATATCCAAAAGTTAAGCTGCAGCACTTGCCACAGTTCTTAGAAAAAAAGACACCTCGCCACGGCCGCTGAGTGCACGGACTGGTCGGACCCGTGTAACGCACCGCGCAGACCGTGGGCGAGATGATTGCCTGAAATTCAGGGATGAGCAGACACGAACAATTGAAGTTCGCGGCGAAACAGAAGCGACGCGTATTCGGCGATTATCGTGAATTCAATCACTCAAACGATGCAGCTTCAGCGCGAATAAATACTCGAACTCGAATAACGCACACGCAAATACACGCGACCGCCCGCATGAAACACGGACGGCACGGCTCACGCAGCAGGTGGAGCACGGCATTGCAGCGGCAGGCAGAATCCCAACAGTGGATCCGCGCATTGAGGCGTTTCGATGACGCCAGTTTGCTCGACGATTTTCGGCAGCTCGATCAGGACGACGAGCACTCGCGGAGCGGAAATTGCCTGACAAATGGCACAATTTGAACAATCGTGCGGGGCAGAATCAGACGATGATTCGCCGTCGCCAGCCTTGCCTGTTTTCGTAACATCGGCAATGGCGCGACAAGGCGATTTCGTGGAGTGATGATGGTGACAACACGTTGTTTCGGAATGTTGCTCACTTAACGGCGTGCAACAAGATCCATCGACAACGGTATGCAGCCACGGCGCACCCGACGGAAGTAGAAGCTGCCAAAGTATCAGCAGCCATGTCAAATTTTGAGTGCGATGCGGAAGCATGCTCTCTGGGCCATGGAGGATGAAAATCGAAAACCTCGAGCCCGACCAGTTCTCAGAGGTTACTGCATACCTACGTGATGTTCAAAGATAAATGCGGGAAGATTCGGCTTATTTTTCCGCCTCGTCGGTCTGATCCATGCTGTAAACGCCATTATTGCAGGTCCGTTGCGAACGACGGCTGTCGCTTTTGTGGGCCGCAAAATGCTAACTGGGGGGTGAGTGTAGAAACAGGAACAGCCGATTTTTAATGGACGAAGTTCGGCTAGCGACTTGGGCTCAACGGGGTAGGGGATTTTTGCGGATGACCTAAAAGGCAGTCAATGCGGTCCATTCCATGCGCCACAACAAATGATGAAGCAAAGTCACGACCAGTAATTCGCCTCCAAATGACCCACTCTGAAAAGCTGCTTGTGACTGCAAGCCATGCCGCCGAATCGCTCTGGAAATGCCAAACAGGACAGCAATGCAAAGGGCAGCGTGCCAGCCGAGCATTGTTCCGATTAGACTCATACTGGCGATCACCGCGACGCGCTGATTTATGGACTTTTGATCAACGGTTAATAAGCGGGATAGAAATCCTCCAGCGATCGCCCCGACTATCAAGCCAGCGACGCCATGCAACAAAGTTTGAGTTGCCGTGTATGTTGATGACGTGCCGCTCGGCCATGCAGAGATCAGCACAAGTGACGGGAACAACAGCGGTGCCAGAATTGCAATCGTGAAGCAGAACGCCAGGAGTTTTCGCGGGATGCAATTTCTGTCAACTGCCAATAGAGTGAAAACGAGCAGTGATGAAAACAGAAAGCAGTGGAACAGATACAGTCCAATCAAATCCCACTTGGGATACATAATGATCCAGAGAACTCCACGATAAAAATTGGTCTCACGCACTGGCAGATTGGCACCGCCGGAGATCAATTCCACAAAGTAGAACAGCAGGAACACTGTCCCGGTGATGGCTTCCACGATCGGATATCGCGGTGAAATCTCGATTCCGCAAGCGCGGCATTGGCCGCCGAGCCCCAGCCAGCCGAAGATCGGGATGTTGTCGCGGCTCGCAATCTTCGTCGAACAAACTGGACAGCGAGAATCACCGTGGACGATCGATTTCCCAAGCGGCATCCGCCACACGACCACGTTGAGAAAGCTCCCAATGTTGGCTCCCAGTGCAAAGAAGCAAAAAGTGACCATGGCTTCGCCGCAACGAAACCCGGCTTCTTCGACAAAGCTCATGCGCTCCATGGATATCTTTTCTGCGACCGGATGACTGAGTCCATAAATCGCTTTGACGGTTGGAACACCCAGTCCCCAGGCCAGGAACAGTCCAATGAACGTCAGCTTCAGCGTGACTCCGTTCTGCTTGCGACGTTCCGGGATCGTGAGTCCGGCCTGTGAGCGAACTCGGCAATCGAGGAACTCAACGATCAGCAGCACTCCCAACACAATCGTTGAAACCAGCGGCGCGATGATGCTGTCGGTCATCCATTCGGGAACCGCCGAAACGCCCATGATGGCAAGCACGCCCGTCATGACCAGCATGAACACGGTCACGGCAGCCGTCCATTTTTCTCCTGCGAATCCACCGACCGCGAGAAATGCAATCCAGAGTCCGGACAGCACCATGATCAATGCGGCCGGGTTCTTCGGTACGGCGGCTATCCACCACACCGCTCCGAAGAGTGCATGCCCGGTTATCAGCAGCGAAGCATATTCTCCCAGCAGCGTTGATCGCAGCACGGTGGAACGAACGATGCCATCCCGAATGGCGACACGTGCTATGTTCACGGGACTTTGTATTTCAGCGTTCATGTTTTGATTTCCCACGGTGCAAATGGGTCTTCAAACTGCTCCCATTCCTCTGAGCCCATAGCGAACTCTGCATCGGTCAACAGGCAGCCATCGAGGGCTTGAGTGACTTCGGCGATCTGAAGATCCTGCCCGATGATCACAATTTCCTGCCGACGATCACCGATCTTTTCGTCCCAGATCGATTCAATCTCGGCGATCTGCTGAGGATCTTCCAGAGGCCAGTCGTCTCGAGGAGTTTCGGCCCACCATTGCCCGCCCGGATCCGCACTAATCACGCCACCAGCCTGTGACCAGAATCCCGCGAGACTGTGTCGCGAAGCCAGCCAGAAGTAGCCCTTGGAACGCAGAATCGATGAGGCGGCGGCGTCGTTGACCCAGAACTCATGAAATCGCTCGGGGTGAAAAGGGCGACGAGAGCGATACACGAAGCTGGAGATTCCATACTCGGCCGTTTCCGTCTGCTCTTCGCCTCGAGGCACACTCAGCCATTCTGCGGACGACTCGGCCCATTCCATTTGAAAACGCCCGGTGTTCAAAATCGTCATCAGAGGAACTCGGCCTCGTTCAGAATCGATCACGAACGCTTCCGGATTCATCTTCTTCAGAATGCTGTGCAGACGATTTCGAGTATCATCAGAAACGAGGTCCGTCTTATTAAGAATGATCACGTTGGCAAACTCAATCTGGTCCGTCAGCAGCAGCGAGAGATCTCGATCATCTGTTTCATCCATGCCCATTTTGCGATCGCGAAGTTCATCCTGTGACGAAAAATCGTTCATGAAGTTGGCGGCATCCACCACCGTGACCATCGTGTCCAGTTCAGCGACGTCACTTAGCGAGTTTCCCTCTTCATCAGCGAATGTGAACGTCTCGGCAACTGGCAGTGGTTCCGAGATGCCGGTCGATTCAATCAGCAGATAGTCGAAGCGCCCTTCGTGAGCCAACTTGGTAATTTCTTCCAGCAGGTCTTCTCGCAGCGTGCAGCAGATGCAACCGTTGGACATTTCGACAAGTTTCTCATCGGTTCGACTGAGCTGCGCTGGACCTCCGGCGACTTGTTGAGCATCGATGTTGACTTCGCTCATGTCGTTCACGATCACGGCGACTTTCAGACCTTCGCGGTTCGAAAGAATATGATTGAGCAATGTTGTCTTGCCTGCTCCCAGAAATCCGGAGAGCACGGTGACGGGTAGCTTTTTCATGATTGATTTCCTTTGTTGATTGCAAGACAAAACAGCTTTGCACCAGTCCTCACGACGATGCGACCGTTGACGATCGCCACGCCGTAGACTTCCGGGGCCGAGTGCATCGCTGCTCCAAGTTTTCGAATCGGGTCCGTCTCGGCCTCAACGATCTTCATGTCCTTCTCAATCGTCTCCGGATCCCACAGCACGTTCTCGGCCAGAATTTCGAAGGTTCGACCAGCCTTCAGGACCGTTGTGACACCGTCCTTGCCAAAGAAATACACGCGATCGCCGATGCCCACAGGCGTTGCCCAGCACGACTGTTTAATACGGTCCGTGAAGAGTTTTTCTCCAGTCGCGGCGTCATAGGCAAAAACCGCCCCCGTGCGGTTGACCCACAATGCGGTGTCGCCATAAACAATCGGTGACGCCATTCCGGGCGACGCTTCTTCCGTCCGCCAATCGATGGATGGCACCCACTTGTCATCTTCCCTTTTTACCGTCATCCGGAAGTTAGACTTCTTGACGGATTCGGCATCAGGAAACTCGCGACTGGTTTGCGAACCGACCACAAAGCTTCCATCGCCGCACACGCAAGGCGTACAGATGCGGTTGCCACCAACGCCTTCATAAGTCCAGAGCTGAGTACCGTTGGCCAGATCGTATCCATCGATCGTTCCGGCCGAGCTGCAAAGCAATTGCGTCTTTCCGGCGATCTCTACGATTCGCGGCGAAGACCAACTGGCACGACTGGTTCGATCGGTTTTCCATTTCACACTTCCCTCAGTCTTGTTCAAACTGATGACGTAAGAGGGGCCTTGATGATCGACCAGAAGCAGCACCGAATCATCGGTTTGAACCGGAGATGCTCCCAGTCCAAATTCGTTCTGCGATTTACCGTATTCCGCCGTCAGCGACTTCTGCCATCGCAGAGTACCATCAGGTGCCAGAGCCACAATGTCGCCACTTTCAAAGTACGCGATCACTCCTGCTGCGTCTGCCACCGGCGTGGGTGCAGCGCGGCTGACGAAGGTTGATGAGTTCACCGGATCGCTGCTGTGGAACTTCTTCTGCCAAACAACTTCGCCGCTGTTCAAATTGACGGCCGTGACAATGTTCTCGTCTTTCATCGGGCCTTCGACCGATGTGACGTAGACCAGATCACCGACGATGACGGGACTGGACTGACCGTGTCCTGGCAATGGTGCCGTCCACGCGATGTTCTCCGTGGGACTCCATTTCAGGGGCATCCCGGGCGAGTTGTCACCGACGTCTCTGCCCCGGTTGTAGCGGCGAGGAAATCCGGCCACTTCACCAAACATGACCGTATTGGTCGTTCCGTCCATCAAGTCTCTGAAGCTATGATTTGAAAGTTGAGGCAGCATGGCTGGCTGATACGGGCTGGTCGTCGCGTTATTGTCCATCGGCAGTCGACGCACACTGACGGGGACGTGATAATCCACGGCCGTGGCTTCATACCGCACGCCTGCTCCCAAAGCCGTTGCATCCGCGGTGAAAGCGGTTGGGGTCGGCGGAGGAAATGATCCGATGGCAGCTCCTGGTGTGGATGGACAGCGATAGACGGGGACAGGCGACCTCACCAGATTGCGATTCGTCCCCTCCGCAAAGCCGAGACTGACATTCCACTGCTGAAACAATGCAGCCTTTTCGATATAGGGCAGCACGGCAATCGTCCATGGCCCCTGAATGTACCTCAATCCATCGCTGCGAAGGAGTGGAGCCGGGTTGTTGTGGGGAAAGCGGTTGTAGACGTCGTGGTAATTGTGGAATGCCAGTCCGAGCTGCTTCAGGTGATTCTTGCACTGCGTACGGCGAGCTGCCTCGCGAGCCTGCTGCACTGCTGGCAGCAACAAGGACACAAGAATGGCGATGATCGCAATCACCACCAAAAGTTCGATCAGCGTAAATCCGCGATGGCGGAGACTTTTTGACTTCATGATTCTGTCTTTCAAATTAGCGAACTAGAAACGGAAAAAACTGGTAGGCGACACTTGAGCACCTGGAAACGGGTCCCTGTATTTCCGTGACCTGAAATCACAACCCGAAGCGCTAGGGAGGGATCTACGCAAACACTGCCGAAACGCAAGAAACGCAATCCCACGCTGACGCTTCGGGTTGGGATAAATCCCTTTGTTGTCGAGTTATTTTTATCGATGCCCAGGCTTACGAAGCTGTTCTTCATGAACCACAAGATCAAACTTCGTCGTCTGTCCTTCAGCGATTGGAACTGTGACTTCGAAGGACGACGACTTCGGGTCACCAACACTGCCGCCGAACTTATCAATGGAATCAAGCCCAGCCGATGACAACCATGTGAACGTCACCTTGTAGTTGCCCTTCACCGCTCCATCGGCTTCCCCGATTGAAGAGATTTTGAACATGCCTTCCGCATTCGTGACGGCAGTCGGATAGCGATAATTACCAGGCGTGGATTCATCCAGGTGATGCAGCAACACAACCACTCGTTCTGCCGGAACTCCATTGACCGTCACCGTGCCCTCCACAGGAAACCGCTCCAGTCCTTCATCGCCACCACAGCCTGAAACGGTACAGACCGTCAGTAGCAGCGATAAAAGCACCCAGCAATGTCGCCCTGAACGCAGATCCGCAGAATGTGACGACTCGACAGACTTCGTTCTGAATATCAACGGAACAAAAACACTCATTCGCATGGCCTGATTTTTGAAGAGAACGTTGCAATAAAAAGCCATGCATATTGGCGGCATCAGCATGAACCGAATGCCCGTGCCATCTCATATCCGCATTAGCGCGCGGATTGCATGGAACGATCGAATTGGAGCGACTAAACCTGAGTGCAGTGACTCGGTCGCCGACCAAACGACAGATCGGCCATGCCAGCAGATGCCCGCTTCGCGCGCTGCGCACAGATGCAGAGGCACCGTTGCTGCACGATTGATGCGCAGCATCAGACTTGTCAGGAGCTCAAAGGCCCAACTGAGAGTCGCCGATCTTCAGTGTCGCTCACAAACATGGAGGAGCGCGACATTGCGGCGGTAGACCGAAGCCCAGCATCGGGTCCGCGCAACTAATAGATGCGATCGTCGCAATGAAGTGCTCCGACGTCGCGATTTCCACTATCGTTGCCAGAGTTCGTGGAGCGGCGATCGCCTGACAAATGCTGCAGTTTGAGCAATCATGCGGGGCGCGCGATGGCGAAGACTTTTCTGAAGGGCTTCGAAAATCCCCGGGGCCGCAGTGACAGCCACATTGAATATGCCGCGTGCCATGAGAAATTTGCGAAATACCGCAGCTCGCCTGGACCAGCGTTTCCCGACTGCTACAAGTATTCGCGCAACTGTCACCTGACAATGTGTGCAGGCAAGGGGCACTCAAGGGAAGTACGAGCTGCCAAAGAATCAGCAGCCATGTCAAATTTTGAGTGCGATGCGGAAGCATGCTCTCGGGGCCATGGAGGATAGAAATCAAAAACTCCGAGCCCGACCAGTGGCTGTGAATGTACTTCATGCATACGTCACAATCAACGGCAAGTGTTGGAACATTCGCAGTTTCGTTCTGATACGGCTGCCAAGCGGGAGACTGCTTGCACGTGCTTCGGATTTACGCAGCTGCATCTCGCAATACTCGTTGCTTGCGCGTGATTGACAGTAGTTTGATCCAGTGGTGCAATGCTGATCCAGGTCCAGGTCCAGTCGCTTTGAACACTTAACATTCAGACAACAGCAGCAGGCGCAATCGGTTTAACGCAGTGCGGGCGGCACGCTGACGGAAGATCGCGAGGTTGCCTGACATGCTGGCGTCAAAAACCTGAAATGATCCCCGTGCGGCGACGGCGACCTGCCCGCGACGGACGGTGACGCCAGATTCTGAAATTTGATCTTCGTGCGGTGACGCAAGCACCACGAAGTCCACTTTCTGATCCGCAAGGATTTCTGCTGCAGCCGACTGCGCGACTCGCGCCCACTCGCCGCCAGTGGCCTCTTCGGAAGAAGATGATTCCAGAGGTGATTTAAACATTGTGTCCCAGGCCCCAGTGATCACACGAGCCTGTTCAACGACAGAGCAGAGGCGGTTTGTTTCCGTCATCCACAAGGACATCAAGCCGCCCGTGGTCGAACCTTCCAGCATCGCAATTTTTTGATTTCGAGCGATCAAAAGTTCAGCCACCACTTCATGCAGTTCGGCGTGACCTTCCGCATAAACTGATTCGCCCAAACGTTCGCGAATGAGCTTCATGGTGCATTCGCACATCTGCTGAGCAATTTCCTCGGACTGCGCACGCGATGTGACCCACAATGAAATAACCGCTTCACTGGCGGTGATGCCGACTTCAGGATTACAACCACGCGCTGTCAGGTCACCCAACAAACGTTCGGCTTCAGATTCTCCATAGCCGAAAGTCCGTATCACGCGTCGGCACAGGACCATGCCACTGTCGAGCAAATGAGGTCGCACCTGATGCTCATACATCGGCCGCAT
>QWOO01000213.1 GCA_003669615.1 Planctomycetota bacterium | reverse complement strand
GCCTACAACGCCGGCGGACAACTGGAAGCATTGATGCCATCGGGCCATGTGGTCCGCATTCCCTCCAGTGGCGAAATTCAAATTTCCGGCTTTGCTCAGCTGGGTTCTCGCCGCTTGCTTTCACTGCGTGACGGATCGTTGCTGACCCTGTGCAACACTGACGTCAGCCGGACTCAGGTGATCCATGTGTCTCGCACAGAAGACCGGCCGGAGAAATTTCAGATTGAAGCCAATGTGCCACCCGGGACGAGTTCGGTCGGCTTCGACTCGCTCGGCAACCTGTGCCTTGCCAATGCAGATTTGCGAGCTGTGACGAAAGTGACAAATCACTTTGAGATCCCGTGTCCTCATTGCAGTCAGCCGACTCGCATGATCTTCAGTGTGGACGGTGATCCGGCGACCGGGGCTGATTCGCGAAGTTTCTGATTTCAGTTCGCCATGGCTTCGTGCAGACCGAGCACGGCCGTTGCAGGGCGACTCTACCGAGTGTTAGAAACGCTCAGCAAATGTGTCCCGGGATTGAGCTGCGTGTCTTCGTTCTTCAAACGAATCGAAGATTCTGAACCGCGGCTGTAATCTTCCAACCAAACCGTTTCCGTGTCCGCATCGACCATTGCTGCTTTGTGCTGGCCAGAAATATGGCCCACAACTGCACCGCCCAGTTCAAATGCCAGTGTCGCTCCGATCAGGCTTCCGAATGATCCGCCGACAGCAGCTCCATAGTTGGGATACAGGATTGCAAGTCCCTCTTTGTGGTCATGAGTGCTGCCATAGGAGGCAAGGTATTCGAGTGTGTCGCTGGTGCTGATCGTTTCTCGCCAGACCGAAACAACCGGCAGTTGATTCACGGCCGCATAGGTGCCTGGCAACTCGCGAGTCTGAATGTCTTTCGCATACGCTGCCGCTTCAATCGCCAGCGCGGGAACGTCCGAATAAACATAGACACTATTTGTGTACGGATTGTACTGATCGCCACCGAAGACGCGTCCCGGCAGAAGTGTGTAACCAATAACGCTCAGCGAACCCATGGTGTACCGCCAGCCAGCACTGACATCATCATTGGTTCGCAGACGACGCCACTCATCCACGGGCGCATACTGATTCGCTCGAATGCACACGTCGTGCAGCTGATTGAATTCGATGTAACTGGCGACTTCCGCGAGCGTTTCCGGCTGCACTGCGTGATTATCCACACGAGCATCCCAGAGCATGAGTTTGCGTGGAACGCCCATCACCCAGCCGAGTCCATCCACCATGGCGTTAGGCTGTCCCTGCACCACTTGCGCGCCGGCGGACGGCCGCGTAGTGTGCTCAGCCAGATCGCTGTGTCCTGTCTGATCGGAATGCTTCCGCGAAGCGTGAATTGTCATCGGTCCTGATACGCAGCCTGTCGCGCTGATAAGAATGCACGGAAGCAGCAAAGTCAGAATGCTGGATGGATGAAACATGCGGGATACTTTCATGGCGAGGCAGGGAGACAGGGACGCGAGGTCCGATCAGGCAGGTAGCAGTCATTATCGAGACTGCCGGGAGCCGGCTGCATAAATTCTCTGATGGGAAAGCCTTCCGCAGGTTCGCCACTTGTCGCAGTTAGCGTCAGGCACTCAGAACTCTGCGGACTGAAAACATCCAGCGGTGAAAATGGCTGAGCAGCAATGCGAAACCGCGAAATCCGCCGAACGGCTCCCGTCATTCTGCGGGGAGCTCAGCGGTCGGCATGAGAAGCCGGTCTATTCTTCGTCCTGTGACTTGCTGGCCGAGAACCGGGGCAGAAGGCCTTCTTCAATCATCTTTACGGCGGTGTTCAAATAGGCGTTGTCGTTGGCCGCTTTGCCAAATCGGGCAGCGAAGTGGCGTCGATTGTCCAGCCAAAAAAATGCGATCCCGAGAATCATGATGCTCAGTTGCAGAGACCGCAGGTCCTTTCGAATCAGACCTTCAGCCTGAGCCACTTCAATCCTCTTCTGAATCAGGTTCAGGAGGTCGGGCTCTCCCGGCCAGACCTGGTGATCACCATCGATATGCGTCCGAGCACAGAGCTTCAGCGCGAGTTCATTTTCTCCGACATAGGTCAGAATCCGTTTCAGTTCGACACGCAGATTTATCGGACGGTTCACATCACGAGCGGCTGCAGGAAAGCGCGCGGCATAGCCCTCGACCACTCGCCGTTTGACGGAATCGTAAAGTTGCTCTTTGCTGCCGAAATGATGCAGAATCAAAGGGTGAGAAACGCCCGCCTTGCGGGAGATTGATCGAAGGGAAGTATCGGCGAAACCATGCTGCGCAAAGAGTTCCAGCGCGGCATCCAGTACGGCCGTTTTGACGGACTGAGGATCATGAATTTGTCGTTTATTGCCTACCATGATGGCTTTCCGGACATTCGTTCAGAAGAAGCACCGCGATCCAAAAGTGGCGTCGAGTGAACAACTGAGCATGGCCATTCTGGTCAAAGACACATGCCTGGAATCTCACGAAACAGCGAAAAGAAATCAGTGGTCTGTGACTTTGATGCAACCATATTCAGCACCATGGTTCTTCCCGCACGGATTGTTGAGAGAAGTGTTTCTCTGGCCCGAAACGCTGTTGACGCCCATAAATCCGCTGTTACGATCTTTACCAATTGGTAAACTATGTTGACCGCTCGGTCAACTGTGGAAAGGGTGAGTTGGATGAAAGTCCCGAAGTATTACATCGTTGTGCTTGCCGCGATCGGCTGTGGATCGCCAAATAATTATGTGGCCCCACCGCCTCCGGAGGTGACCGTTGCGTCGCCCGTTCAGCAGGCGGTGACGGAGCATCTTGAATTCAGCGGGATGACTCAGCCGGTAGAGACGGTTGAGATTCGAGCTCGCGTGCGGGGCTTTCTGAAAGAGCGGCGATTTGTCGAAGGTTCAGAAGTCGGCAAAGGCGATTTGCTGCTTGTGATTGACGAAGAGCCATTTCAGATAGCGCTCGAGGCTTCACAAACTCGTTTAAAAGAAGCGGAGGCAGCTCTTGAACAGGCCACTGGCTCGAAGGCACGCGAAGTCGCTCAGGCCCAGGTAAATCTGAGTCAGTCTCGAGTCGTGCTGGCTCAGCAGGAAGAAAAACGTGTTCGCAGTTTGTTTCAGAAAAATGTGTCGCCGCAGGCCGAGATGGACAAGTTGTCCGCCGAGCTGAAAGCCCGTGAGGCCGAACTTGAATCCGGGAAAGCAAATTTTTCGGAAACTGAAGCGACTTATGACACGAAAATTCTGGCGTGCCGCGCGCAGCTGGAATCTGCGGCAATTGCCGTTCGCAGTGCGGAACTGGATCTTAGCTACTGTCGAATGACTGCTCCGATATCCGGTCGAATTAGTCGCAGCAATGTGGATGTTGGAAACTTGATCGAATCGACCGGAGCGACGGTCCTGGCAACGATCGTGCGAATGGAACCCATCTATGCATATGCAACCATCAGCGAAGCCGATCTGCAGCGGATTCCCGCTCTGCGTGGAATGACCGTGGCCGCGGACGGATCTGCTATGTCAGGGAAATTGCCTCTTGAATTGGGACTCGCCAGCGAGTCGGATTTTCCGAAGTCGGGAGAGATCGATTACATGGATCCGGGATTGGATCCCGACACGGGAACTCTGCGTATTCGCGGAGTTTTTCCCAATGCTGACCGCTCCCTGCTGCCGGGTATGTTTGTGCGAATGCGTTTGGCCATCGCTGAGCGAGCGGATGCGTTGCTCATTCCTGAGCGGGCTCTGGGAACTGATCAGTCCGGGCAGTACGTGCTGGCCGTTGATGCCGCAGGTCTGGTTCAGTACCGATCCGTTAAAACGGGTGTCGCTGTCGGCGGAATGCGAGTCGTGGACGGCGAGATAGCAATCACCGATCAAGTCATTGTGGAAGGTCTGCTGCGAGCGAGACCAGGGTCAAAAGTTGTCCCAAAGAATGCCGTAGAACCGACGCCGACAGCAGAGAAATCTGACGCAGCACAGGTCGCCAAATAGGTCTGCCTGGATTTTCCAGCGGGCAGCGCGCGCGGCGACTTATCTGGGCTTTTTTTGCTTTCATTGCCTGCGAACGATCCACTGAGTTTTAAGAAACGACCGGCAATTCCATGTTTTCAAAATTCTTTATTGATCGGCCGATCCTTGCAAATGTGCTGGCCATTGTGACCATGCTGGTCGGGCTGGTGTGTGCGTATTCGCTTCCCATCGAACAGTATCCGGAAATCACACCGCCGACCGTTCAGGTGGCGGCTGTCTATCCCGGAGCCAGTGCGGAAGTGCTGTCTGACACGGTGGCTGGTCCGATCGAGCAGGAGATCAACGGCGTCGAAGACATGCTATATATGAACTCGACGTGTTCCAGCAACGGAGCCTACACGCTGACAGTGACGTTTGAGGTCGGGACCGATCTTGACGAAGCGCAGGTTCTGGTACAAAACCGCGTGGCTGTAGCGATGCCCAGACTTCCTCAGGAAGTGCAGCGGCAGGGCGTGACAACCAAAAAACAGTCGACCAACATTACCCTGGTAGCGTCGCTGATCTCAAGTAATCCGGCTTACGACGACCTGTATCTGAGTAATTTCGCCACGCTGCGAGTCAAAGATGCGTTGACGCGAATTGAAGGCGTCGGCGATGTGCAGGTCATTGGTGGCGGCACGTATGGAATGCGCATCTGGGTAAATCCGGATACGCTGAAGGCCCGTAATCTCACAATGGAAGACGTGCTCGCCGCGATTCGCGAGCAAAACGTGCAGGTGGCGGCCGGACAGGTTGGCCAGGCGCCGACTCCGAAGGATCAGGGATTTCAATTCAATGTTGCAGTGCAGGGACGGCTGACCAATCCAGAGCAGTTTGGTGAGATCATCATCAAGACAGTTGATGACAATCGTACCGGGATGCGAATGACGCGAGTCAAGGATGTGGCACGCGTGGAACTTGGCGCACAGACTTATGACCAGTGGTGCGAAATTGCAGGGCAGCCGGCGGCCAGTTTGTTGGTGTATCAATTGCCGGGTGCAAATGCCTTGAATGTTGCAGAGCGAGTCAAAGCGGAAATGGATGTTCTGCAGAAGAATTTTCCGGAAGGCATTCAGGCGATCATTCCATTCGACACGACGACGTTTGTAGAAGAATCGATCTATCAGGTTTACAAGACTTTGGCGGAAGCGGGTGTCCTTGTACTGATCGTGATTCTTGTGTTTCTGCAGGACTGGCGTGCCACACTGATCCCGGCTACGACAGTTCCCGTCACGATCATTGGGGCGTTTGCGGTCATGGCGGCCCTGGGTTTCTCCATCAACATGCTGACACTCTTCGGGCTGGTCCTTGCGATCGGGATCGTAGTGGATGACGCCATTGTGATCGTCGAGAACGCGGTCCATCACATCGACATCGGCAAGCTCAATCCGCGAGACGCCACGATTAAAGCGATGAGTGAAGTGATCGGCCCGGTCATGGGCATCACGCTTGTCCTGATGGCCGTGTTTCTTCCGACCGCGTTTCTGGGCGGCATCACCGGACAGCTCTATCGGCAGTTTGCGTTGACGATCGCCGCAACAGCCGTCATCAGCGCGATCAACGCGGTGACTCTGAAG
>QWOO01000266.1 GCA_003669615.1 Planctomycetota bacterium | reverse complement strand
TTCGCATGGGACGCGGAGCAAATGACGCCTCGACTGATCTGGCATGGGGCGTTTATTGATGCTTCTAAGCACTGGGTGGATCGCGGTCCAGGAAATCAGACTCCACTCGGCGACCATGTGATGACTCTTCCCGCCGGACCACCGCTGGCGACATTAATTTCTCTGGATGTTCCATGGCCGAATGAGAACCCTCGAGAAAGTGGCTTCCATTTCAAAGGCTACTCGTTGAGCAAAACCGGTGTCCCCACGTTCAAGTACCTCTGGAACGACATTGCTGTCACCGACACCATCACACCATTTGTCGCCAGCCCCGACAATGGCCTGCAGCGTACTGTGACCGCGAGGTCTGCAACAAAAATCGAGAACGTGTACCTTCGAATTGCGGTCGCTGGGAACGTCGAAGAAGTTGACGGTGCCATTGTTGTCGACGGCATGCAGTTCCGCTTCGACGGTGTTGAACCGGTTGTTCGCACAATCAACGATCGCCGCGAACTGCTGATCCCTATCACAGCCGCCGCCGGTGAAGAAGCGAGTGTGAAGATCACGATCGTTTGGTAGTCCTCGAGAAGTCCCTTCTCCCCCTCGGGGGAGAAGGTGGCCGTCAGGCCGGATGAGGGGGCTTACAGGGCACGTCGCAAAACGATAAAGACATCATCGCAAACCCCCTCACCCTGGCCCTCTCCCCCGCAGGGGAGAGGGGACAGTCGCAAAACAACGCTCCCAACAGATATCAGGTTCCCCCATATGAAACACATCCTCACTGCGTTCCTCTGCTGTCTCCTCAGCAGCATCGCGATCGCTCAAACAGCCACGCCGAAAGAAGACGACTTCTATCCGCTGGCCCGCTTCACCATCCCGCAGGGGATCGTCCTGGAAGCCGGTGCGATTGAGCCTCTGCCGGACGGAACTCTGGCCGTGTCGACTCGCCGCGGTGACATCTACCGCGTGACCGATGCATGGAACGAAGATCCGACTGTGGCGAAGTATGAACTCTTCGCACAGGGCCTGCATGAAGTACTCGGCCTGACGTACAAGGAAGGCTGGCTGTATGCGACTCAGCGCGGCGAAGTCACTCGCCTGCGAGACACCGACGACGACGGACTGGCCGACGAAATCGAAACCTTCAGCGACAGCTGGGGCATCAATGGCGACTATCACGAGTATGCGTTTGGTTCGCCGTTCGACAAAGACGGCAACATGTGGGTCGTCCTGTGTCTGACCGGATCGTTCGGCAGCGATTGTCCGTGGCGAGGTTGGGCGGTGCGAATTGATCCTAATGGGAAAATGATCCCGACCTGCAGCGGCATTCGATCGCCCGGCGGTATCGCCTTCAATGCCGAAGGAGACGTATTCTACACCGACAACCAGGGACCATGGAACGGCACGTCCGGCCTGAAGTGGCTGCGACCCGGTTCATTCCAGGGGCATCCGGGCGGCAACCGCTGGTTCTCAAAAACTGAAGGCGGAGCGAAGTCTGCTCCCAAAGAACCGGAAAGCGGCAGCCGCATCGTCGTTGAAGCCGACAAGATCCCTGAATACGAACCGCCTGTGATTCTGTTCCCGTATCAGAAGATGGGCCAGAGCGCCAGCGGCATTGCATGCGACGTGAGTGGCGGCAAGTTTGGACCGTTTCAGAATCAATTGTTTGTCGGCGATGTGACTCACAGCACGGTGATGCGTTGCTTCCTCGAAAAGGTCGACGGCCATTATCAGGGAGCCTGCTTCCCATTTCGTGAAGGCTTCGCTTCCGGGACTCTGGCTCTGCGTATGACGGACGATGGTTCGATGTTTGTGGGCGGCACCAACCGCGGCTGGGGTTCACGCGGCACCAAACCATTTTCTCTGGAACGCCTGCGATGGACCGGCAAGGTGCCTTTTGAAATCCACGAGATGCGCGCGAAGCCCGATGGGTTTGAGCTGACGTTTACAGAGCCTGTTGACCCCGAGATTGCTCGCAAGCCGGAGACCTGGAAGCTGGAAACGTACTGCTACATTTTTCAGTCATCGTACGGCAGTCCGGAAGTCGATCACACGAAGCCAACGATCCCCAAGATCACTGTCTCCGAAGATGGCCTGTCGGTGTATCTGAAAGTCGACAGCCTGCAGCGAGGTCACATCCACGAACTTCACGCCGACGCTCTTCGATCCAAATCCGGCACTCCGCTCCTTCATCCATCAGCCTACTACACGCTGGAATACATTCCTAAACCATAGTCGTTGTTCGCTCCGCGAACAAAACGGATTGTGGAGTGCAGCCCACTCCCTGGCATCGCACCATATTCATATTCATATTCTGCCGGCCAGTATCTTCCGGCTGTTTTCCAGAAGCGTTTTGGGTTCGAATCTCAATAGACAAAGTCGGCGTCCTGGGGAATTAAAGCCGGTCTCGCATCACCCGTTTTGTTCGCGGAGCGAACAACGACTATGGGTGTCTTAAATGGCAGACGGACGCGGTCGTAATCCTTCGTTCTACTTTCGGAAATCACGAAGCCGAATTTCCTCGTTCGCCAGGTGAGCCGACAACAGTGATCCGGGATTGGTGATGATGTCGGTGACCAGATGCGTACCGTTGGCGAGTGGTTCGATGTGGCCAGTGATAGACGGACCGGGATTCAATGTCTCAGGCGGCTTGCGGTCACCGTCTGGAATGTAGTTGACAAGTTTCAGTTCATCGCCGACCTGGCCGAGTTCCAGCTGCCGCGTCTTGCGCCTGTCGTCTGAGTATTCAATCTCAAGATACCCGACGACAGGTACGTTCGGTTTGTACTTCTGCCACGCCGACCACGTAATGAGATTGCCTTCGATGAGTCTCGGCGTGACCTTAACCGAATGGATCTCGGTGTTCGGCACGTGTGATTTGGCTGCAGAACCAGCGTTGAGCTTGGAAAGTGGTAGCTCAAATGTAACCGCGAAACCTCCCTCATCAGGTATTTGAACGTTCTGAGTCAGGTCGCCGCTGTACCTGTCCCCCAAAGTTAGTTCAACGCCCGCATAAGTTTGTGCTGCCTCTGGGTCGACGAGCACTCCGCGAAAGGTGGCGGAACCGCCGTTCGCATTGAGCTTCAGCGGCGGATATGAGCCAGCTCGTGGCTGAGGATCGCGGACAGTTCGTCGGTGGAAAGTCCTGTCGTGAGCGTCGCGGGAAGCAGGATCATCGGACGCAACACGCCGATCACTGTGGGCACAGCGATGCGTTCGCAGTGCGCGAACATAGAGACAAACTTCAGTCCGATGCGTTGGGCCTGACTTTGAATCAGGGCGAGCAAGGCCGAATCTGATACGGCCTGTGAGATCGCTCGCAATCGATGGCCGCCTCGAAGGGCAATGGCAAGGCGAAGCAGAAAGCAGCAGACTCCTGCGACGTAAATCATCGTCATCCATCGAGCGATCACGGGGAGCCACTTTGATTCGAACTCGCTGGAGAAAATCAGGGCCGATCCGGCCGCTACGTTTGTCAGATTGGTGAGTGGGATCACAGTTGCGTTGTCAGGCGATGCCGAAGACACGCCTGGCTTCAATTCCGAATAAGGCACGTCCCGCAAGTCTGACGTGCCGTTCTCCACCGCAGTTGTTGATTCGACCACCGCCAGCGAGTCCGACTGCGACGACTTTTCAAGGCCTCGCGGAACTTCCACCATCGCAAACGTCACCGCAACACTCAACGGACACGCCAGCAACGCGACGGCATGCAGCCCGTAGTGAATCGTGGCCGAGTGGTTCCGAAGCAGCTTCGCGGCCGCAAACGCCAGCAACCCTATGATGGCTCCCTGCCACAAAAAATGCAGCAGAGTCAGCCCACAGCGAATCGAAATCACGCTCATGCTGTAACCGGTCTCCTGACCGAACCAGGAAGAAAGCACTTCACTCATGGCTCTTCTCCTTCAGCTTCTGATTGAAGGCCTTGCGAAGTCGCTTTAAAGCATCCTCATCCAGCTCGGAGACATCTAACAAGCTGAGCATCACCGCTTCAGCCGATCCATCGAAGACACGGTTGACTAAGTCGCCCAGCATTCCGCGACTCACCTGTTCGTCACTGATCAGCGGTTCGAAGTGAAACAACCAGCCAAAGAGCTTATTGAGCCCAGCGGTTTGCATCTCTTTCCCGCGCGACGTCTCTGCGATTCCTTCTCTGTGTCCTCTGTGTCCTCTGTGATCTCCGTGGTGAAATTTGTGACTCGGCTGATAAAGCTCAAGACGGGTCTGCGGATCAAGTCCGACCGCCGGTTCATCTTTCCACAGGCGAACCAGGTAGCCCAGCAATGAATCAACCGCGAGCATTAGAGATCCTCTTTGTGTTCTCTGCGTCCGCTGTGGTAAACTGTGGCTCCTTCTGCCGCGGGGATGAGTCGTCAGGGCAGGGCCTCTGGACGAAGTCGGCGAAGTCAACTCGGGAATGAGTCGTTCATGTTTTTCAGATTTCTGATTCTGTTCGCAATGGTGCCCCTGGCGGAGCTGTGGCTGCTGGTCTGGATGACTCAGCGAACCAGTCTCGCGTGGACCATCCTGCTGGTGATCTCCACCGGGATGATCGGCATCAGCCTGGTAAAGTGGCAGGGGATGAAGGCGTGGCAGCAGGTTCAGGCGGATCTGGCGGCTGGGAAGTCGCCTTCGCAATCCATTCTGTCGGGCGTTCTGATTCTGGTCGCCGGTGCATTCCTGCTGACGCCCGGACTGATCACCGATACGACCGGATTTCTGCTGCTGATTCCGCAAATTCGCCGATGGGTGGCTGCCGCTGTTCAGAAGCGATTCGTGGGCCGCGTCGTCCGAAGCGCGCAGGGTTCCGTCTGGGTCAGTTCTTTTTCTTCAAGGACTCAGCACGACCCGCTATCGGAAATCCCAGATACGGCGGAGCTTCCGAACGTGCGAGTCGTCAATCCGGACGAGCGAAAAATTGACCACTCCTGAATCGCGAGACCTACCCGCCTCTAAACACAGAGACAGAGGCCGTTTCAAGATCAGCGATCTTAATCGCGGCAGCAACAGCGTGAGGTGCGAAAGCGGAGTTTACAGCGAAATCGCTCCGCCGACAGGTTCCTTTGCGCAGTGTTGCATGATGCCGTTCCGCAACAAACCGGAACGGCCGCCACAAGTTTGCGTAGCTCTAACCTGTTGACATTGTGCGGTCCACTCGCACTTTTGGCGGCGCGATGGCTCAAGGTGGTTGTTGCCATTCATTCGAACCAGCCAACCGGCAGAATTTTCAGCCAGAGCTTTGCCTCCGGCAGTTTCTGCTCAAGTCGTGCCCAGCCCCCGTCGAAAGAATTTTGAAGCCCGTGAAATAGGTGCACTCAACCAGAAGCCGAGCGATGCCGAGCGACATCTTCGAACCATCACCGTCATCCGGTCCGAAAACGTCCTCGATCCAGACATCTTCCTCTCAGCTTTCCGTTTCCGCTCTGGCTTCCCGGCTCCGTTTGTCGCTCAAGACATGCACAACATCGCGTGCGATCGCCGTCGAGGTTCTAAATCATGTGATGCGACACCTTTCTCCCACGGTTGTCCGCGTCGACTTTCGAGAAGGAGCCCAGACCAGAATCGAAATCAACTTTTCGGATTCTGTCTCTGCCGCGATGGCTGCACGGCTCAGCGAACAATGGCTGAATCCCCTTGCTGTCGAAGTGCAAACCGATACGCAACATACCGCGAAGTCGATGCTTTCTCCGCGAGAAGATCTCTCGGTGTCGGCTTTCTCCGCTCCGATTCTGGACGACGCTTCAGGCCTGGCGGAAGGAGCGATTTCTATACTGATCGCCGGCCCTCCGCCGCAGGCAGACCTGATTCTGGCTTTGACCGATGCGTTTGCTTCCGCAGCGTCGACGCGTCTAAGTGAGCTTGCCGGTCGAATACCGGCAGTAACAGTGTCACACGAAATAAAACCCGCACCAGCGGTTTCATCGTCAGCCGATCAGACCTGGGACGCTTCGTTCGCCAGAATGGCCCATAACCGTTCGCCTCTTGAATTTGCATTCTCTCTGGTCAACTCATTGGCGGTGAGCCTGGGCGCACAGCAGGTGGGATTTGGCCTGCATGACGCCCATCGCATGAAGGTACTGGCACTGTCGGGAGTCGCGGACTTCAAGCCAGGAAGCTCGGGCGTTGCTTTGATCCAGCAGTCGATGGACGAGTGTCTGGATCATGGGCGTCTGATTGTTCAACAGAACGGAATGACCGGACCCGACGGAACTCAATTTGCGATTCACCGGCGTTGGTCATCCGAGACAGGCAACTCGAACCTGTGCTCGATTCCCCTTACCGACGCGGACGGTATTGTCGCTGTCGTCAGTATTCGTCGATCAGCCTCCCACCCGTTTACGGCGGCGGAAATAACGACGCTGCTGCAGTCGCTGAAACCTTATGGCTCTGCCATCCGTGTTCTCGAACGTGGCACGCAGTCATTCTCGCAGCAACTGAAGTCTGCGTTCCGCGCTAAGCTGGCGAGCGTGAACGGTTCCGGATCTGTTCGCCGATGGGTCGCTGCGCTGTTATGCGTGGCTGCACTGTGGTGTGTGTTTGGAAGTATCACTTACACTCCCCTGTGCAGAGCCAGGGTGATTGCGAAGAACATGGTGCAGATGACTTCGACTCTGGATTCTCGTTTGCTGAACGTTCACGTTCAGGCGGGCGATCATGTGCGGGCCGGTCAGTTGCTCGCCGAATTCGATATGGCCGATCAGGCAATGAAGCTGGCCTCTCTGGAACGTGATATCGTAGCCAGTGAGGTTGACGTTCGGCGAGCGATCGAAGTTCGTGATGCGGGTGGAGCCGCTCTTGCGAAAGCTCGAGTTGGCGTGCTGAAAGCGCAGGCTGATGCCGTCAAATTCAAGCTCGCCGGATCCCGGCTGACGGCACCGGCTGACGGGGTCATTGTGAGGGCCGATCTGAACCAGCGGATCGGGCAGACTTTCCGGATGGGTGAAGTGATTCTGGAGTTCGCTCCGGCTGGCGGCTGGATTCTGGAAATTCAGGTTCCCGACGATATCGGGGCGCTCGTCAGAACCGAACAGACGGGTGCGTTTGCGGCGGAATCGCGAACATCGACGTCCCTTCCCTTCGTCATCGAATCGGTCAACGGAACGGCTCAGGTGATTGACGGGGGCAATGTGTTTGTCGCACATGCACCACTTACCGGACAGCCGGATTGGCTGAAATCAGGGATGGAAGGGACCGCCAAAGTGGTCACGGTTTCGAAGCCCGTTCTGTGGGTGGCGTTTCATCGCGTTGTCGATTGGTGCCGTTTGAATTTCTGGATTTGAGACGCCCATGGTAACCATGACGGCACCGCAATGCTCACCGCCAAAGAGCCTCGCAGAGCAACTGAAAGACGTGACAGCAGTTGTGCGTACTGATCTTCATGTCAGCCGCCAGCTGCGCCAGTCCACGCCCGTGTATGTGGTGCATGATCCCGTTGCCTTTCGAACTCAGCGGCTGACACTGCAGAACTATCAGTTACTTGTTCGACTGAATCGCGAAAAGACGCTCGGACAGAACTTTGAAACCCTCGTGAAGCAGCAGCATCTGGATGCAACCGATGAAGCGTTCTTCTATCAGTTGATCATGCAGATGAATCAACTGGGCATTGTCATTCTTCCGCTCGCCAATGGCGGTCGCCTGTTCGAGCAGCATGAAAAGATCGTGCATCAAAAACGGCGCAGTCACATCATGGGTGCGCTGTTCATGCAGATTCCGCTCGCTCACCCGGACGAGTTTCTGAGGCGAACTGCGTCGCGAGTGCAATGGCTGTTCAGCCGTGCGTTCGTATGTGTGTGGGCTTTGGCCGGATTGGCCGCGATGTGGATTATCGTCAGTCGATTTTCCGAATTTCAGTTGCCGATGAACCGCCTCCTGGCCACGGAAAATCTTCCGTTTCTCTGGCTGTCGTTCGTATTTCTGAAAGTCTGGCACGAACTGGGACATGGCTACGCGTGCAGGATCTATGGAGGAGCTGTGCCGGAGATGGGCCTGCTGCTCATTGCCGGAACGCCCGCTGCGTACATGGATGCTACCGCCGCATGGAGCTTTCCGGAACGGTGGAAGCGGCTTGTGGTGATGATGGGCGGAATGTACTTCGAATCTATCCTCGCTATTCCAGCTGTCTTTATCTGGGCGTTTTCGTCAAGCCCACTGCTGTCGTCCTGCGCTCATCAGATAGTGATGATGGCCAGCCTGATCACCCTGCTTTTCAATGCCAATCCGCTGATGAAGTACGACGGCTACTTCATCGCCTCGGAACTTCTGGGCATCCAAAATCTGCGTGCACGGTCGGACCGCTTTCTGAAGGGTCTTCTGAAACGCACGTTTCTCGGATTGAAGGTGGAGTCGCCTGCCCTCACAACACGAGAACAACTGCTGCTCCTGGTTTATGGATGCGCGGCCTCGATTTACCGCGTTCTGCTGGTGATCGGGATTGCCGTCATGATAGCGCAGCGGTTTCCGCTGATCGGCCTTGCTGTGGCCGGTTTTCAACTGGTGACGACTGTTGGGTCTTCCGCCGTCCAACTGGGCGTTTACCTGCTGAAGAGCACCGAGACAAAAGCGGTACGGAAAAGGGCTGCCTTTTTGGCAGTACTGGCATTGGCCATTCTTCCCGCAGCAACTTTTGTTGTCCCGATGCCGTTCGATGTTGTGGCTGACGGTGTCGTGGCGGCCCAAACTGAACATTATCTGAATGCTGGCGTTTCCGGCCAATATGTTTCGCGGGCAGTGGCCGCTGGATCGGCGGTTGCCGAAGGGCAATTGCTGGCCACCCTGGAGAATCCTGACGTCACTGGGCAGCATCAGATTCTTCTCGCCACTCTTCAGGAAGCGCTGTTGGAGTGGGAGGTGATTCGCACTCGAAACCTGGTCGAAGCGGCACGCTATGAACCGCGCATCAGGGAACTCAAACAGCAGTTGCTGGAAACCCAGCGACAGGTGTCGGCACTTCGCATTTCGGCTCCCGGTCATTCCACCGTGGCTCGAACATTACCTGAAGCCCAATTCGGTCGCCTGGTTTCAGCCGGCGAAACGGTCGCCGTTCTGGTTGATGGAGACCCGCTGATTCGAACGTGGCTGACCGAAGATGAATTCGGCAGCATTGAACGTGAGCCGGGGACTCCTGTGTCGTGCCGCATACCCGGCCGATGGGGCGAGACCTATGGTGGAACTCTGCTTCGAGTGGAACCGGCAGCCGAGTCATCGTCGCTGGACCATGCATTAACGTTTATCGCAGGAGGAAAAATTCTGATGAATCCACAAACCGGATTACCGTTTGAACCTTTGTTTCAGGTCGACATTCGACCCGACACCAACAGTGAACTGCGACTACAGGATCATGGCATGCGAGTCAGCATAAGTCTGCCACGACGCTACGAATCGATTGCTTCGTGGGTCTTCGGACGAGTGACCCGATTCATTCGTCGAACCCTGATGGCCTGATCGTGCAGATCCACCAGAAGGCCGGAGCCACTGTCAACTGCACTTTGCCAATTGTTACGATCGCCAGCCTCGAAACTCTGGAGGTCGAACTTTACGTGCCGGTCCAACGCCATTGCACGCTTAAGCCCGGTGGACAGGCATTGCTCATTTCCAGCGCCCCGTTAACCGGGACATCGCCGCCACCGTTCGTTCCGTCTCGCCGGTAATCGATTCAGCGAGCAATACTTTTCGCTGTGTGCTGATCATCAATCATACCGACCGGAAACTTCCTGCCGGATTCTCCGTGGTACTGAAGGGCTTTCTGCTGCCGGCGGCGACACCGCTTGCTTCTCAGGAACGCAGCACACGCGTCGCGCAGTAACTTAAGCCAGGACATCCTTCAGAACGACGCCGTGCACGTCGGTCAGCCGCATGTCGCGACCGCCAAAGCGGTAGGTCACGCGTTCATGATCCATGCCCATCAGATGCAGCATGGTGGCGTGCAGGTCGTGGATCTCGGCTTTATTTTCGACAGCCTTGTAGCCGAACTCATCCGTAGCGCCGTAGACAGTGCCTCCTTTGATTCCGCCACCGGCCATCCACATGGAAAATCCATACTGGTTGTGGTCTCGCCCGTCGCTGCCTTGTGCGAACGGCGTCCGTCCGAATTCGCCTGACCAGACCACCAGAGTTCGCTGCAGCAGTCCTCGCTGCTTCAGATCGGCCAGCAGTCCGGCGATGGGCTTGTCGACGGACTTCGCATTTTTCGTATGCCCGTCCACCAGATTGCTGTGCTGGTCCCAGCGATCGCCATTTCCGGACGGGCAGGTCAATTCGATGAACCGCACACCGCGTTCCACCAGTCGACGAGCCAGCAGACATTCACGGCCAAACGTTTGAGTGTTGGGGAACTCATCGAACATGCCGTACATTTCCTGAGTCTCGCGGGTTTCACCGCTGAGATCCATAAGATCCGGAACAGCCAGCTGCATCTTTGCTGCCAGTTCATAATTGACGATGGCAGATTCCAACTGGTCATCGTGACCGTATCGTTCAGCAGCGGTGAGATCCAGTTTGCGAATTAAGTCGAGCTTGCGCCGCTGAACACTGGCTGCCGATTCTCGCGGTCGAATGTCAGCGACTGGAGAATCGCCCAGCCCAAAGACCGAGCCCTGATAACTGGCCGGGAGAAATCCACTGCCAAAATTATCGAGTCCACCGGGCGGTATCAGACCACCATTCAGCACCACAAAATGAGGCAGGTCTTCGCATTCCGTCCCCAGCCCGTAGCCGAACCAGGCACCCATCGACGGACGGCCCTGAAGCCCTGATCCCGTATGCAGAAAGTAGTTGGCGTTGGTATGTTCGGGAAAGCCGGACGTCATGGACCGAATGACGGCCATATCGTCCACATATTTGGCTGTTTCCGGGAACAGATCGCTGACTGGAATTCCGCTTTGGCCGTACTGCTGGAACTTCCACGGACTGGCCAGTGTATTGCCGATATTATTGAACTGAGTAGGCTCAATCTTCGTCGGAAACGGCTTTCCGTTCTGCTCGATCAGTCGAGGTTTCGGATCGAATGAATCGACCTGCGACACTCCACCATCCATGTACAAGAAAATAACGCTCATCGCTTTTGGCGGAAAATGAGTCGGCTTGGTTCCCAGGTCAGCGCGGAGTGATTTGTCATCCATCGCCGCCAAAGATTCACTCAGCAGACTATTTATGGCGACCGCACCAAATCCACACGCGGCGGATTGCAAAAGTTCGCGACGTGAGCGGGGCAGGGGACGAAATCGTTGACAGTGCGTGCGAAACATCGGGAATTCCTGACGTAAAAAAAGCCAAACAGGTTCTTCACCCGTCTGGCTTTATTGTCCCGTTCCCTGGCTCAGAACTCAACTGACATCTTCCGGAAGACGTCATCCGCAGATCGCGTTTTTCTGAGGGCCATCCTGCTTCAGGCTTAGGCTTCGATGGCATTCGTCAGAAATCGTCCACCGCTCATGAACATCCCGTTGTCGCACGGAGAACACCATTCAATCTGAACGTTATACTGGAACTCACGTGTTTCGCTGGCCATTCGTACCACAACTTCTCCCGGAGACACTGCACCGCGATGAAGCAGCCCGATACCCGTTCGGCTGATTTCACGAGTCATCGAAGAGATCGTATTGCCACGCGAAGTTTTGATCTCCGCAGGAACGGACAATTCGAGCCGCTCGTTGGCACGATTGTTGGATGTGTTCGGCTTGCCGATGCTTTCGAGAACTCGACGAAGATCATCAATCGTCGGACGACTCCAGGGATCCTGCGTCATAACTGACTCCTGCTGCTCCCTGCTTTTCGAGGGAGCTAGAAACGGGGCTGCTATTTCCTGAGGGATTGCAGACAGCATCAAACAAATGGTGTCTGCGTTTCCGAAACAGTAGGTCGCAACACGGTGGTCAGTCGACTTTGAACATCAAAATACCGGGAATTTGCTACCCCTGTATTGGCATCTGGTTCGCGTGAATAGGTTTTTTGCGGGCTGGAGCGAACAGCAGGGCAACAACGATTATTCCGCCCACAAGCAGCACCAGCATGCGAATCGTCAGTCCTCGACCCACTGTCGGAACATCAACTGCCAGGGCACTGACAGATTCATGCTCGCTATCGGCCAATTGGTCCGCCTCAGCGACCTGAGATTCAGAGCTCGTCCGGATCACCACCGGCGTGACGGGTTCCAATGGCGATGTGGCCGCCACGGGAGCATGTCCGGCGACGATGCGTCCGGAAGAGACCGCACGCACGTTGTTCATCTTTCCGCGGCGTGAAATATCCGCAGGCCGTGCATTCGATGCGGAAGGCCAGGCACCCGCTTCCGGACTGTCGGGCAGGGTCGCGGCCGGCGGAGTCTCCTGATCACGAGCCTCCGAGAACATCGAAGCAAACTGATCTTCGTCAGACTTTGTGATGGTGCGGGCGGCAGCGTTCCGAGCCGTTTGAGTCCCGGTTTTTGGATCGGGCCACGCAAAGCGGTCGGCTCTGGTCGACGGAGACGGCCATGCATTATTGGCTACGTCTGCGTCAAATGATTCTTCCCTGTTGGCTGCGGATTTCACATCGGGGCCAAACAGACCTTCCTGATCGGCCACTTCAATGTCCTGAGCGACCTCTGGCTTCACTGTACGAGCTCGCGATTTCGACGGGCCAGCTTTCTCGTGACGTTCCGAATCTGCCGAGGCCAACAGGCTGTCGAAGCTGTCTACAGCACCATCCGCAACGCTCTTTTCTGAACGTTCCTCTTCTCCTGATTCAGCAGAAGCCTTTTCGTCGGCTGCGCCCTCGTCAAGAAGGCTGTCCGCGAAATCATCTGCAGCATCGTGCACTGCTGCCTTGGCAGAATTCTTTTTCTGAGTCGCCAATGCCTTCTTTTCTGTGATCAGCTTTTCAAACTCAAGCAACTGATCTTCGCCGCTTGCATCCGATGGCCGAGTCTCTTTGCCGGATGCTTTCGCTGCCGCTTTCTTTACATCCTTCGATGATGCAATCAGCGGAGCTGCTTGTTCCTCATCGTCGCCCGGGGTCGCAGTCTTTTGCACAAAGTGCTTTTCAAACCTGTCGACCAACTCGTCATCTTGTTCCGGTTTGTCTGCTGCCGCAGTGCTGCTGGCAGTTTTGACTGGCGCTTGCTTCGGACTCTCTTTCTTGAGGTTACCCGCGACTTCCTCTTTCTCTTTTCCAAGTGAGGCACTCGCCTTCACCTCAGCTGTCTTTGGCTTATCCGCTACGATCTCTTCTTCAGGCGATTCTTTGGAAAGGAAGGGATCCGATTCCACTGTCTCCTGTCGACGGAACGGATTTCTCCAGAGACTGCTGACTTGCTTCTCGTCTTCCAAATCCTCGGCCGAACTGGATGCGACTTCTTCTGCGCGTTCTGCATCGGACTTGCCAAAAGGCAGCCACGAGGCGAAGCGAGATCCACCTTCCTCGTCAGACGCTTCCTTTGCGACGCGTTCTGCTTCCAGCTCTTCCAGAGTCTTGTACCCGGATGTCTCGTCGCGAGAAAACATGCCTTTCAGGCCATTACCCGCACAGCCAGCACTGACACCGGAGATCAGCACAACAACCATACCGCCGGAGAAGAATTTGCGAACGTGCTTCATCGTTCTGGCCTTTAAGGTGAGCCCCCGCGACGGCGGCAGCCCGATCTCGGACTCGCCACAGAACATCACGGTCTTCTGATCGTATCGGCTGGCGCGATCGCCCCGCAAAATCCTGACGCGACGGTCAGCAGGGATCTGTGGCGAAAATCTCCCCGCAGGACCGGTCCCAGGATTGGCGCAGTTGAGGCAGAACTGTCAAAGAGAGCTGGCTCGGCCAGAAAAATCTTCAGGCAAATGATTGATGCCAACATTACGATTCAAGTTTCGCCTGCGCACTGCAGTCCTGATCAACACAAAACGAAAAAGCCCGCGATCTCCTTGCGGAAAACGCGGGCTTTTTCTATTCGTTAATTAAGGCAGACTGCTGAAGTCTCGCAAAATCAGCGACTCTCAAATTCTTCAGGCCGATGGTGGCATGGGCCGTCCCGGGGCTGCTGGCAATTCTGAGGCTGGCATCGGAATCGGTTCCGTCGCTGGCTGCGGAGGAATCGGCTCGATTGCCGGCTGAGGTGATGCGGGTGGGATCTGCATTGGAAGTTGATGAGGCACAACCGGTCCGCTCTGATCAATGATGACTTCAGACGGGTGCGGGTGCGGGTGAACCGGATATTGTTCCAGTGTCTGTGCAGGAACCACGATCGTTTCCTGAACAGGATAAACGAGCTCCGGCAAGACTACCTGTGGCTGATCAATCACAGTTCGCGGTCCATTCCATTCGGTGACTTTCATCTTCGGAACACCCGTGTCAATACAGCGGCTGTTCTTCGTACCAACGAAGCCAGTCGACCCACACGCTGTGCAGCCAGCCCCATGTCCGCCACAACTTCCGCAGGCGGAAACGCCCTGAGTCGTTCCCGAACACTGACCGCAGTTGCCACAGTTGCCACACGCTGCGGACGTTTCACATCCCGCGAAGCCAACGATGTCGCCACACTTCTGATCTTTGTTCTCGCAGTTCACGAACGAAGATCCCGCGGTGTAGGCACAACACTGACCGGCGAATCCGGATTTGCGATGCGCGGAGAATGAGTAAGTTTGATCCAGAGCTCCAATGGCTCCGGCAAGGTCCTGCAGTTCTCCATTCACGGATTTCTGCAGACAAGTCAGACCTGTGATCAATCCAATAACCAGCAAAGATCCAATGATGACGATTTCAGCAGACAGGATCACTCCGTGCTCATCCTGCCGAAGGGCCTTCAGCAGATTCAACATTTCAATTTCTCCAAAGTTCAACACCAGAGGGAATGAGATCCGCAGCGACATGCTGCAGTGTTCGTTGGCATACGATCAACGGGTCTGCCAGCCGGGTCCGTACTCAAGTGATTTCTGTGGAACAGCGTTCGTTGCGGCGATCCGAAGACTGTGATCAGTCAGCGATCTGCGACGACAACGACGTGATGTGTTCGATGTGTTTTGTGGGATGAGCCGAGCAGCTCTGAAGAGTTGGTTCGCTCACCCGAGGCGAAGAAGGGGTCTCTCACAACCCCTTCTCGCGTCGGACGAACAAAGCGACTGAAGTCATTTCAGTCGCGGGCGGTTTCTCAGGCCGCTGGAGGTGGTTTCTCAGGCCACCTTCTCCCTCTCTCTCGCTATGAACAGAGCGGGTTGCGATGTGCGATGGAATGTCTCTCTCGGGACAGCTCCGGATGGCTCTCTGTAAGTGGCAGCCGGGGCCGTTCTCTCATTCCTCACAACCAATGCAACCGTTAACGTCACAGCGGAAGAAAGAATTAGCACAGCCCGTACCGTTGGCGAAATCAACACAATCGGCACGGCCGGACTATACTGCTAAGTGCTTTCGTGGCAGTAGTTTATGGCCGACTGTTGTTTTTTTGGCTCATTTCACGAGTCCATCCATGCGCAAAGAGGCGATTGCGCTTTATGTAACGATTGTGATAATTCTTTTGATCAATTCATGAATAGCAATTAGGCCCGGCAACCTGAGATGGCCCAAAACGCACGATGCCGAGTGGAACAGCATCAGAACTTGTCGATTCATTCGCGTCAGAATGGGGTTGCTGTTATCGTCCAGAAATCAGCGACTGCGGCTGGCAGTCAGAGACAACCACAAAGGACTTCAGCGAACATGGCTAAGTGTTTGGTCACAGGCGGAGCCGGCTTCATCGGCAGCCATTTAACGGAACTGCTTTTGAGCCAGGGACACGTGGTTGTCGTGCTCGACAATCTCTCTACCGGCCGTGCCCACAATCTGGCCGCTGTCGAACACAACAGTCGCCTGGAGATTCGCAACGGCTCCATCACAGACCCGGTCGCGCTGAGCGAAGCGGTCCACGGCGTGGACATGATCTTTCATCTGGCCGCCGCGGTAGGCGTCAAACTGGTTGCCGACGATCCGGTCCGCACCATTGAAACCAACATTTACCCGACTGACCAGTTGCTGCGACTGGCAGCGCAGGGCAACGTCAAAAAGTTTTTTCTCGCTTCCACGAGCGAAGTTTACGGTAAGCATCCCGGCGAATCGTGGGTCGAAGATGACGATCTGCACCTTGGCCCAACCAGCCGGCCTCGCTGGGCCTACGGCTGTTCCAAGGCCATCGACGAATTTCTGGCTCTCGCGTATCACAAGAAATTCGGTCTGGGCGTCACGGTCGGACGTTTCTTTAATGTCGTGGGACCGCGACAGGTTGGCAACTATGGCATGGTCGTTCCACGGTTTGTCGACGCGGCTCTGCGAGGCGGACCGGTCATTGTGTATGACGATGGTTCACAGATTCGCTGCTTTGCTCACGTGCGCGAGATCACTCAGTGCATCACAAAACTTATGGCGACGGACTCCGCTGAAGGGCGAGTCTTCAACATCGGCAGCGATCAGCCTGTTTCGATTCTGGATCTTGCAAAACGCGTCATCGCGAAAACCAATCCGTCTGTCGAAGTGCAGTTCGTTCCGTACGCTCAAGCTTACAGCGAAGACTTCGAAGACGTGCAGCGGCGAGTTCCGAATGTGAACCGCCTGTTTGAAACCATCGGCCAGAAGCCTGTTTCATCGCTCGACCAGATTCTGGACGACATCATTGCCTGGAAACGCGAGCTGATGGCTCAGGGGTAGCTCGCGGAAATGCAACGGCCAGTCTGGTCCATCAGGCTTCCAGAAGGTTGTTTGTATAGAAGGATGGCAGCGTTCCACCGTCCCTTCTCTCCCTCGGGGGAGAAGGTGGCCGGAGGCCGAATGAGGGGCGATCCCATGCAGGCCTCGAGCAAAATTTCCGCTCCCCTTTCCCATACGCATCATCGGAACATCGCCATGCTGCCCGCATTTTTCCCCGCATCCCTGATTGCCGCCAAGCGAGATCACCACGAACTGACAGACGAAGAGATCGGCTTTTTCATTCAGGGCTTTGCCACCGGTTCCATCCCGGACTACCAAATGTCGGCGATGTCGATGGCCATTTATCTCAACGGCATGACACCACGCGAGATCGCGACGCTGACCTCCGAAATGCTGTGTTCGGGAACTCAACTGGCCTGGCCCAACGATGGCATTCCTCGCGTCGACAAGCATTCGACCGGCGGCATCGGTGACAAGACGTCGCTCATTCTGGCGCCGCTGCTGGCTGAATGTGGCGTACAGAATCCGATGCTTTCCGGACGAGGACTCGGGGCCACCGGCGGCACGCTGGACAAGCTCGAAGCCATCCCCGGCTTTCGGACGAATTTATCGCTCGATGAAATCACCCGACTGACACAATCGATCGGCTGCGTCATCACCGGAGCATCTGCGGAGCTCGCGCCGGCCGATCGAAAGCTGTACGCTCTTCGCGACGTGACGGCCACGGTGCCATCCATCCCGCTGATCACCGGCAGCATCATGAGCAAGAAACTCGCCGAGTCGCTCGACGCGCTGGTCCTCGATGTCAAATTCGGCAGTGGTGCGTTCATGAAGACTCGCGAGCAGGCGACACAACTGGCTCATTCGCTTGTGAACACCGGCAAACGCATGGGCGTCCGCACGACAGCGCTGCTCACGGACATGAATCAGCCACTGGGTCGCATGTGTGGCAACGCGGTAGAAGTGCTGGAATCGATCGACATCCTGAAAGGCGGCGGACCGAACGACGTGCGTCTGCTGACCATTGAGCTGTGCGCCGAACTGCTGATCTCTGCCGGCATCGATCAAACTCTCGAAGACGCTCGTCGTCGCTGTGAAACGCTCCTTGACAACGGCGCGGCCTTCGAACGTTACTGCCGCATGGTGAAAGCCCAGGGCGGCGACCCCGAGGCAGCGCTATTGATCGCTCCGGGCTCAGATCTTGTTGTCGATCAGGACGGCATTGTGTCGTCGATCGACACAGAAGCCCTCGGCCTCGCCATCATCGCACTCGGCGGTGGCCGCAAGAAAATGGGCGACCCGATTGATCACTCGGTCGGCCTTGAAATGCTCGTCCGCCTCGGCGACCGCGTCCAAAAGGGAACTCCGCTGGTCCGCATCTTTTCAAATTCACCGGAACAGGTGACCTCCGCCATTCGAGACGCAATTCAAATCCGCGATACCGGCATCACCCCGGAACTGATCGTGGAACGCTTCGCGTGAGTTGATCCCATACAAGCTCGTTACCGAGCCCGAGGCGCTGGTCATATTGGCTAGCGCCTCTGGCTCAAACGGGTCATGCGCACCCACGATGGGCATCTGCTGCGATATATCACTACGGATTATACCCCAGATTCGGAGCCAGCCAGCGTTCGATGTCTTTGGCTGTCATCCTCATGCGAGCTGCATAGTTCTCTACCTGATCTTTGCTGATGCGGTCGACGGCGAAATACTTGGAACCCGGGATCATGCGATCCGGCAGGCTGAAGTACATGCCGCTGACAGAGGCCGCAGGCCACATTGCGAAGCTGCTGGTGAGACTCATGCCGGTCGCTTTTTCAGCATCCAGCAGTTCCCAGAGCGGCCCCTTGGGAAGATGATCGGGGCATGACGGATAACCAAACGCCGGGCGAATGCCGTCGTACTGCTCATCGATCAATTGTTCGTTTGTCAGGCCTTCAGACTTGCCGTAGTTCCATTCGCGTCGAACTTTGGCGTGCAGGTACTCGGCAAACGCTTCGGCACATCGGTCAGCCAACGCCTTAATCATGATGGCTCGATAGTCATCGCCCGATGCTTCAATCGACTTTGCCAGTTCATCACAACCGTGGCCAGCCGTAACGGCAAAGGCGCCAACATAATCTGCCGCATGCGCGGAATGTCCAATGACCAAATCTGACTGACCAATGGAAGCACTGGCAGCCTTTGCGATTCCCTGGTCATTGGTACTTGGACATTGGTCATTCGCCGCAGGCGCGATGTAATCGGCGAGCGATCTGAAGTTTGTCTGCCCGACTCGTTCCCATTGCTGACGCAGCATCGGGAATCGCTTCAACTCCTTCGTGCGGCTTTCATCGGTCCACAGCACGATGTCATCGCCGTCGGAGTTCGCTGGCCAGAAGCCATAAACGCCCCTGGCTTTAATGCTCTTGTCCTTCAGCATCAGGGACAGTTCCGTCTGCGCATCCGCGAACAGCTTGCGAGCTTCTTCACCCACAACCGCGTCATTCAGAATCTTCGGATACTTGCCGATCAACTGCCAGGAACTGAAGAACGGCGACCAGTCGATGTACGGAACCAGCTCTTCCAGTGGCAGATCTTCAATAATCCGAGTCCCCAGGAACTCAGGCTTCGGCGGCGAGTAGCTCGCCCAGTCGATCGTCATTCGTTTTGAGAGTGCATCAGCGTACGGGATCAACGTTACCTGCTGACGCTGATCGAAGGACGCTCGAGCCTTTTCCTGAGCATCCAGATTCTTCGCCACATAACTGGCCTTCTGGTCGGCATCGAGCAATGCTTCGACAACACCCACTGACAGCGACGCATCGCCCACATGCACAACCGGCTGGTCATACATCGGAGCAATCTTCACGGCCGTGTGCTTTGCGCTGGTGGTCGCTCCGCCAATCAGCAAAGGAACTGTGAAACCCTGTTCCTTCATCGTGCGAGCCACAATGATCATTTCTTCCAGCGATGGCGTGATCAGGCCGCTGAGCCCGATAATGTCGGCCTTGTGTTTGATTGCCTCTTCAAGGATCTTTTCGCAAGGCACCATGACTCCAAGATCGATCACCTTGAAGTTGTTACATCGCAGTACAACCGCGACGATGTTCTTGCCGATGTCGTGGACGTCGCCTTTTACTGTGGCAATCAAAAACGTACCGCGATTGCTGCTGGCCATTGCGTTCGGATCGGCCAGCTTTTCTGCGGCTTCAGCCAGAGCCACTGCTTCTTCGCGCTGACCCAAAAACAGCCCGAGATCGTTGAATCGTTCCAGCTTTCCGCTGATCTTTGCTGCCTTCTCCGCTTCCATGAACGGTTCCAGCCACGCAACCGACTTCTTCATCACGCGAGCCGACTTGACGACCTGAGGCAGAAACATCTTGCCAGCACCAAACAGTTCGCCGACGACATTCATACCGTCCATCAACGGTCCCTGAATGATATCCAGCGGCCGTCCATACTTCAGCCGTGCTTCTTCGGTATCACCATCAATGTAATCGGTGAGGCCCTTCAACAGAGCATGCTGCAGACGCTGTTCCACGGTGCCTTCACGCCACTCTTCAACCTTCTCTTTTCCGCTGGCTTTAGCTTTCACCTTTTCCGCGTAATCAATCAGTCGCTCGGTCGCATCGAGCCGACGATTCAGAACCACGTCTTCAATATAGACCAGCAACTCCTTGTCGATTTCGTCGTAAACTTCCAACTGCTGCGGATTGACGATGCCCATGTCGAGCCCCGCCTGAATCGCGTGATACAGAAAGACTGCGTTCATCGATTCCCGAACAACATCGTTGCCTCGGAAGGAGAACGACACGTTGCTGACGCCGCCAGACGTCTTCGCGCCGGGACATTCCTTCTTGATACGACGAACCGCTTCGATAAATTCGACGGCGTAGTTCGAGTGTTCTTCCATGCCCGTGCCGACGGTCAGAATGTTGGCATCGAAGATAATGTCGGTCGGCGGAAAGCCCACTTTCTCCGTCAGCAGTTTGAACGCTCGTTTGCAGATGCGAACCTTATCGTCACAAGTGGCGGCCTGCCCGGTTTCGTCAAAGGCCATGACAATCACCGCCGCACCATAGCGACGAATTAACTTCGCTCGATGCAGAAACTCGGCTTCGCCTTCTTTCAGGCTGATGCTGTTGACGATGCTTTTGCCGTGAACGCACTTCAGACCGGCTTCCAGAACCTTCCAGTCCGAACTGTCGATCATGATCGGCACGCGAATATTGTCGTCATGGAGCAGCCACAGGAATTTCTCCATGCAGCGAGGCCCATCGAGCAGACCTTCGTCCATGTTGACGTCAATCACCTGCGCGCCACCTTCGACCTGATCGCGGGCAATACTGATCGCTTCGTCAAACTTGTCTTCTCGCACAAGTCGCAGAAACTTACGCGACCCGGCGACGTTGGTGCGTTCGCCAACGTTCATGAAATTGGCTTCAGGACGCAATGCCAGATAATCAAACCCGGAATACGTTGACCAGCCGTTGCCCTGCGGAATCTTGCGAGGAGGAATGTCTTTGACGACTTCCGCGACTGCACGAATGTACTCCGGAGTCGTCCCGCAGCATCCGCCGACGATGTTCAACAATCCGGCAGTGGCCAGTGTCCGCACGATCTCGGCGAAGTCACTGGCGTTTGTGTCAAAGCCGCCCATTCCGTCCGGCATGCCGGCGTTCGGATAGCAGCTCACGTACTTCGTCGCCATGTTCGACAGCGTTTCAAGATACGGTTTGATCTGCTTCGGCCCGAGCGCGCAGTTGAAGCCGATGCTGAGTGCCGGGAAATGTTCGACGGCCGCGTAGAAGGCCTCAACAGACTGGCCCAGCAGAGTCACTCCGCCAGTGAAGACGGTGCCTGAGATCATGACCGGGATCTCACGACCCTTTTCTTCAAACACCTGGCCAATCGCAAACAGGCACGCTTTCATATTCAGCGTGTCGAAGCTGGTTTCCGGCAGCAGAAGATCGCAGCCTCCATCCATCAGCCCGCGAATCTGTTCGGCATAAGATTCGACCATCTGATCAAACTGAAACGGCCGACTGCCCGGCTTGTCGGCATTCA
>QWOO01000056.1 GCA_003669615.1 Planctomycetota bacterium | reverse complement strand
TGCTTCCGCTCGCCGGCTGCAGCTCGCTTTCTCACGAGCTGCAGGCGCATCGACTTTGGCGCTGGAATTATCAGGAAGCCCCAAGCCGAACTGACGACGCGTTATTCTCGATCGACGATCCCCTGATTCCGCCCGTGTCAGAGACCGACGATGCGAAGATAATCGATCGCGATGAGTAGCGTCATTACGTTTCAGAGCCACAGCGAAGAGGAAACTGATCAGCTGGGCGCGTCGCTGGCTGGAGTCCTTTCTCAAGGGCTGACCATTGCCCTCGACGGCCAGCTGGGTTCGGGCAAAACTCGTTTTGTGCGAGCCCTTTGCGAGGCGCTGGGGATAGACACAATATCCGTGAATAGTCCAACTTTCGTGATTCTGCAACAGTACACGGACGGACGGATTCCTGTCGCTCACATAGACACGTATCGACTGTCGGACATTGATGAATTCCTCGCGATCGGAGCTGAGGAATATGTGGATTCGGAAGAATGGCTCACGCTTATCGAATGGGCCGATCGCATCGCTCCGATTCTTCCCGCTGATCGACTTACCATCACCATTCGGCAGGTCGGGGCAACGCAGAGGGAGTTCGCGTTTGCCGCGAGCGGTCCACGAAGCGAAGTGATCCTGACAGCTCTGCAGCAAACGCCTTTGCTTTGCTCGCGAAGCAGGTGAGTCGACTTCAGTAAAAGTTGTCAATGCGCGGGTTTTTCCCGGGTGACGATTTTTCCGATTGAAGCGATTTCGGGGAGTGTTGCGCTTTGACAGTCGCCGCGCATCCAACCGTGAAGTCCGGCAGAATCTGCAGGTGTCTGCCTGAATGCCTTGGCTGTGACCGACGATAAAGAGAGTGCATCCTGTTTTGTATGCAGCTCCTTCCTCAGGCTGACAATCATGACCCAGACAACTCGCAAGAAGCGTATTTCTTCTCGACTTCAGACCCCACTCGAGACGTACCTTCGTGAGATCAACGAAACAGCACTGCTGACAGCCAACGACGAGAAAGAACTGTCAAACCGTATCTCCGATGGAGACGGTGCCGCTCGCGACAGGATGGTGCGAGCCAACCTGCGACTTGTCGTGAATATTGCTCGAGGTTACACAGGGAAAGGTCTGCCGCTGCAGGACCTGATTGAAGAGGGCAACCTCGGACTGCTGCGAGCGGTCGAGGGTTTCGACCCTAACATGAACACACGATTCAGTACTTATGCGAGCTACTGGATTAAACAGTCGATAAAGCGGGCTTTGGTGAATTCCGCCAAGACGATCCGCATTCCAGCTTACATGGTGGAGCTGCTTTCCAAGTGGCGTCGAGCTTCCGCCAAGCTGGCCGAAGAACTGAATGCGACGCCCACCGCCGAAGATATCGCAAAAGAGCTTGGAATTCCGAAAAAGAAGCTGCGAATTGTCAAGAAGGCAATCACTCTGTACAACGCAAGCCCGCAGGCAGAGCAGGAAGAAAGCGGCATGACGCTGGGAGACATAATTCCCGACGAGCGTGTACGCGGTCCCGAGGACGAACTTATCAACTCGGACAATTTGGTTCATGTCTCGCGCCTGCTGGACGAAATGGATCCCCGCGAAGCGACGATTCTGCGGATGCGATTTGGTCTGGATGACAGTGAGCCTCAAACGCTGAAGGAAATTGGCGAAGCACTCGGGCTGACTCGGGAACGAGTCCGTCAGATTGAAAGTGAGGCTCTTCGCAGGCTGTATCGTAGCCTAAGCGGCGAAGCGTAGCGCTGCCCGGCATCTGCTGATATTCCAGTGATCATCACAGGACTCACACGCCCGGCTGCAATACAGCCGGGCGTTTTCTTTGGGCCTGATCTTCTCGCGTATGCAGCAACTTCGATGGCGACACCTTCTGATTTACAACCTGATGAAACATCCGAGGTCCCTCCATCGACGGAGGCCGATCAATTGTCTGGTCTTGTCTCGGATGAGATCGTGAACTTGCCTTCCCCGGTGTTGCCCGAGTCCCCCTCAGAACCATCGCCCGATCTTTCGCCTCGCGTGCGTCGTGCGTCGGATAAGCCCGTCGCGGTTGTAACGGGTGCTGCTCGCAGAGTCGGACGTGAGATCGCACTGGCGATGGCCGCACGAGGCCTTGCGGTGGTGGTCCATCATGGCACTTCGACCGTCGAAGCCAACGTGCTGGTGAATCGAATTCGAACTCAGGGCGGCACTGCTGTCGCTGTCTCTGCCGACCTCCGCGATCCTCGAGCAGCAGCGGCAAAAGTTTTCGAAGCCGCTGCGGAACTTGGCGAAGTCACCACACTGATCAACAGTGCGGCCGTGTTTCAGGATCGAGCGTTGCCGTGGGTCGATCTGTATCATTGCAATGTCCATCTTTCGGTTAATTTGCTGGCTCCCATTTTTCTGGCACAACAGTTCATTCGTCAACTGGGAGAAGGTCAGCGAGGTCACATCGTGAACATCCTCGACTGGCGAGCCCAACGGCCTGGCGCCAGCCATCTCGTTTACACCGCCACAAAAGCGGCTCTGAGCAGCGTTACTAAATCGCTTGCGCTGCAACTGGCTCCGCTGGTTCAGGTGAATGGCATTGCTCCAGGCGCTATTCTGCCGCCGGAAGATCGACACAACTGGCACGAACAGCGAGCGATCTCGTCGATTCCTCTTCGTCGAACAGGCACGCCTCAGGAACTTGTCGCTGCCATCAACTTCCTGCTGGATGCCAATTTCATTACCGGCGAAATCCTGAACGTGTCCGGCGGCGAAGAACTCTGAAGTCAGGCTGCAGATTCTGAATCCAATGCCGACTTTCACGCGTTGGTGCGACGTAACCGCAGATTGGTTTTACATCGCTCGGATATCTCTACAATTCGCATTCATGTGGCCTGATCACAGTTAGAAGGCCCATTCAGAATTCGACAAGGGAGAACGCCATGAAGAAACTTCTGGCCGGCGGTTGATTGAATGTATTGGTGTGGACCGGGGCAGGAGCGACCGGATCGGTCGCCGCAGCAGATGAGGCCGTGGCTGATACGCCACTGGCAGTCAGCATCGAGCGTGCTTTTGAGAATCTTGATTTTGAGCGACCCATTGTGGTCACTCATGCGGGTGACGGAAGTAACCGCTTGTTCGTGGCCGAACAGGAAGGCATTATCAAAGTTCTGAAGAATGATCAGAGCGCAGAAGAAGCGACGGTCTTTCTGGATTTTGATGAACGCTGCACTTACGCGGACAATCAGAATGAAGAAGGTTTTCTCGGTCTGGCTTTCCATCCGAAGTACAAGCAGAACGGCGAGTTCTTCGTTTACTACACTTCAGCCGAAGAAGATCACCTCTCCAAGGTTTCTCGCTTTCGCGTTTCCAAAGATAACCCGAATGTGGCTGATCCTGATTCGGAAGAAGTCATCCTCCGAATCCCACAGCCGTTCTGGAATCACAATGGAGGCACGCTGGTCTTTGGTCCGGACGGATTTCTTTACATCGGCCTGGGCGATGGCGGAAGTGGGAATGATCCCAATGGCAACGGTCAGAACCTGACAACTCTGCTGGGTTCAATTTTGCGAATCGACGTCGATCATAAAAGCAAAGACAGGAACTATGCCATCCCTGCAGATAATCCGTTCATTGGCAAGCAGGTTCCCGCGGGGCCTCGTGGAGCCATGGTGCCTGCTCGTGATGAGATCTACGCGTATGGACTTCGAAACATCTGGAGAATGTCTTTCGATGCAAAGACAGGCACGTTCTGGGTGGCTGATGTCGGCCAAAATCTGTGGGAAGAGATCAACATCGTCACAGCTGGGGGAAACTATGGCTGGAACGTGCGTGAAGGCAAGCACTGGTTCCGCCCGGATGGTAATGATGGCGACAGAAAAGACCTGATTGATCCCGTCTTTGAATACCATCACTCGATCGGCAAATCGATCACCGGTGGCAACGTTTATCGAGGTACTCTGGTGCCGGAACTGGTTGGCAAATATGTGTATGCTGACTATGTCACCGGCCGACTCTGGGCTTTGGACTATGATGAAAAAGCACAGACGGTAAAAGCCAACTATTCTCTTTCCGGTATCGATTCAGACGGAGATGGCAAAGAGGAAGTTCTGCCTGTGATGAGCTTTGGAACCGACGAACAGGGTGAAGTCTATTTCACAACTCCATTCGGAAGCCTGTACCGGTTTCACTCAGGCGTTGCTAAGTAATCGCCTCGGACTGATTGCGTCGCACGTTCAACATGGCGCCTGTCCGTAGTTCACGGACAGGCTTTTCCTTTTCAGGCTACGAACGATCCGAGAGTCTTGCGATGGCAGCATTCTGACTGCTGTCCGAAAGACCTGGTCTGGCACGACCAAACGTATTGCTCGACAACCCCGCCAGGTGAAGAATCTACGGGGAAACGTCGGTGTCTGGTGGCTGTGAAAATGTGGTGGGCGAGCAATAGGGACACTCAACCGTATAGACAATGCGGCCGCACGTTGAGCATTCATGCGGGCCCGAACCACGCTTGGCTTCACGCGAGGCCTGCAGGAATGCAATCCGCATCATTGCGAGGAACACCAGTCCGGCGAGCAGCCACGACCATGGCGGCCTGCCGAATACAACACACGTGGCGCCAATCGACAGCCCGCTAAAGCCACACAACAGATAAGGCCAGATCACTCGCATGAAAGGATGCGACTTATCGTCGCCTATTTCCTGCTGCCAAAGTCGATTCAGGGATTCTCGCCGAAGGTCGGTGACGAATTTTGTCTCGGTGCTGTTGATGGCTTTCAGAAGCCGCTCGATGTCGTCCAGAATTCGGTAGACATCACCTTCTTGAATGCTGTCCTGGTGAGCCCAGCGATTTCGAAAATCGCGAAGTTCGCTGATCAGGCTGCGTTCCACAAACGACAATTCATTGCGGAACAATTCGTTCCAGCGGTCCCACATGAAAATCATCAAACCCTGAGCGTCCCACGTGGAAATCTCCGCGGCTAGCGCTGAATCATGGAACACCGCGTTAACTCGTCCGGCAACGTATGGACGCAATCCGGCAGCAAGAAAATGCAGTCCGCTGGAAATTGGGTCTTTCATAGAATCGCTCGTCAGAACTGGGTCTTTCTTTCTTCACTCGCTCGCTATTTTTGCGAGACCGCACAAAAAGCCCATAACTAATTCGAGCAAGGTGCGTAAAATCCGACTCTGGCAGTGACCGTTTCGAATTTGCGGGTTATGCGATCCGTCCCTATAGAGGTTTCCATAGTCACCCATGGGAATTTTTGTTCGTCAGAGAAGTTTGAACGCCCGGCGACCACCAACTTTCCCACACTCTGCTCCATCCCGGGCCAGCCTTATCCTTTTGAAAAAGCCCGCATAAAAGAAAGTCTTACCTTGTCTGCGAAAACTGTTTTGAGCGTTGGGCAATGCCGCCCGGATAGTGCCGCGATTGCTCATTATCTGAAAACACATTTCAAAGCGAATGTGCTGACAGCCGACTTGCCTGACCAGGCTTTGGCTGTGCTGAACGAAAACCCCGTGGACCTTGTACTGCTCAATCGCCAGCTGGATATTGACTCCAGCGACGGACTCGCGATCCTCGCCCTGATTCGCGCCAGCAGCAAACCCGACGTCCCGGTT
>QWOO01000216.1 GCA_003669615.1 Planctomycetota bacterium | reverse complement strand
TGGCTTGTTGCGATGGATGAAGTCGCTTGCGTGGGTGGATCAGTCCAAGGGGATTACCCACGATTGCTGGTCGCACTCAGGCTTCTGGGTTGTTGATATTGGTAATACAATCGGCCAATTCGGCATGTAAAAAAACGAGCTGCAGCCAAGCTTCCCAATCGAGCTGAATTGTTCGTTCGGTCGTCGAGTCGACATCTTCGACAGCTTGCTTCACCACGGAGCCAATTCGTTCGTGCAGGAATGCCATCAGGTCAGAGAGCTGCACGCGTTGAAGCGCATTCAGTTTTTCGGGCAACTCGGGACGACCGTTTGGAAAGAGTTTTGGTCCCTCGGCGGAATGGTCAGCGCCGGCGATAAAGGCCAGATCGGAATCGTTTAACGGCAGGTCGAATTGTTGTTCTGCGTGATACTCTTCAATACATTTGGTACGAAAGGGGTCGTGGCGATCTTCTGTGACGGGTTCGGACGCGGTTTGTTCGGTAAGCCATAACGAACAGCGGCCAACAGAAATGACATCACCCGCCTTCATGACTTTCATCTGCACCGGATGCCCATTCACTCGCGTTCCGTTGGTGCTTCCCAGGTCGGTTAAGATCACGCGTCCTGAGTCGTTTTGCAGCTTGATGTGAAACCGGCTGATCCGATCATCGTTCAATTGAATACTGTTATCTTCTTCGCGCCCGACAGTAACGGGTAGCGGCAGGTGAGAGTAAACTCGCCCCTGTTCCATCCCGTCCAAAACTTTTATGGTCACGGAGGGCATCAAAAATCCATTAAGAAATGAAACAAAAAGAGAAACTTGCATCCGGCGCAACGTCGGCGTTGCAATCCACCACGACGAGTTTAACACGCCTCAGGCGAACGTCAAACGGAATTGACCAAGTCGCAAGATCAGAAAGAGACGGAATTGGGGAATTACGCGAAGTTGAGTAGAGGACTTGGCGTGGATTCGGACCGGTTTCCCTGTAGAGTCAGTGGAAGTTCGCGGAATAATCGCCTACAGTTGCCGGCACTATTCGCGGAAATGGATGGTGGCGAATGAACTTCGGTTTTCAGCCACGCACCAGTGATTCATTCCGTAAAAGCCCTGTGAACGTGTGCTCGCCCTGGCTTTGTTGCCACCGCTGCTGGTTTAAAGAAATTGTTATCCGTGTCTGGCAGAGCCACTTGATCATCTCGCCAGATTTTGTTGCGAGGTCGTTCCGTATGTCCGAGACGTCATCATTGCTTGAGCAATTGCGATGGAAAAAGTTTCCGGTTTTGAATGATGGATTCGTCTGTCTGGTCGACGTGATGGGTGACGACGCCGCCGTCGTGCAGGCGGCCAGGGTCAGTTATGGAGCCGGAACCAAGCGAGTTTCAGACGACCGGTCACTGATTCGTTATTTGCTCAGGCATCGACACACGACTCCGTTCGAGATGGCCGAAATCAAGATTCTTGTGCGGGTTCCCATGGATTGCTGGCGACAGTGGATTCGCCACCGCACGGCAAACGTTAACGAGTACAGCACGCGATATTCGGAAGCCATCGATTCGGCTCAGACGACTTTGCCGGATGCCTGGCGAACGCAGGCCTCGCAGAATCGGCAGGGGAGTGACTTACCGTTGCCGGTCGGCGTTGGACAACAACTGACCGATGATGAACGTTTGTTGCAGGAACATGCTCGCAGGGTCTATGACGCACGACTCGAAGCGGGAGTGGCTCGCGAGCAAGCCCGCAAAGATCTGCCACTGGCCACTTATACGGAAGCCTACTGGAAGGTCGATCTGCACAATCTGTTGCATTTCCTGGCTTTGCGAATGGATTCGCACGCACAAGAAGAGATTCGTTTGTATGCAACGGCGATCGGACGTGAGATCATTCAGCCGCTCTTTCCGGTGGTCTGGGAGGCGTTCGAGGATTATCGGCTGGGGGGATCGGCGCTCAGTCGGCTCGAGATCGGGCTGATTCAGCGTTTGACGGCCAATGCGGCGATTTCCCGGACAGCACCCCCCTACAATGAAGCTGACTTTCTGGCGGCTCAGGACCCGACCTGGAAACCGCTGGAACGATGTCGCGAGCGGGACGAGTGTCGTGATAAGTTGATTGGCCTGGGACTGGTTCAACGTCAAGAATCGAACTGATTCGTCGTGAATGTCCGATCCCATGGGGACGAGTTGCCGTTCTGCCGTTGTTGTGGCCGTTCTCCGTTGTTAAAGAAGGAATCGAGCTGCCACGATTGCAGACGACAAAAGTGCTGAATCATGACGTTGATCTCGCTGGAATACGGATCTTCAGGGCATTGGCAACGGGATTTCCCCGGTGAAAGTCTGTTGCATTTTCATCGCGGTCCCGACCCCCATGCGGATCCCTCGGTGGCCGTCAATGAAGGGATTCAGCAGCCGTTGGAATTTCCTTCGCTCGAACTGGCGATGGTTCCCGGTGATCGGGTGGTTGTCGTGCTGGATCGAAATATTCCCTCAGCCGCCGAAATCATCCGGGGGGTCTGCTGGGCCTCTGCCGCTGCGGGTGTTGATCCGGAAAATCTGCTGATTTTACAACCAGCATCCATGACAGAGCCGAAGCTGGAGGATCCACGCCGATTATTGCCTGCGGAGGTCCGCGAAAAGGTCTCTTGGAAAATTCATGATCCCACATTGACGGATGGGACAGGGTACCTGGCATCGAGTGCCGCGGGTGAGCGTTTGTATTTGTCGCGGGATGTTCTCGACGCGGATTTTGTTTTGCCGATCAGTCGTTTCGGGTACGACGCGATGCTGGGACGTCGAGAGCTGACGAGTGCATTTTATCCGGGGCTCTCAACGCCTGATGCCTTCGTGAAAGCTCTTGGGCAAGGCCATCAAGAACTGGGGCCAGACAACGAGCGACCCTTGCGCCAGTTGGTTCATGAGATCGCCTGGTTGCTGGGGATCCAGTTTGCCATTCAAGTTCTTCCCTCACGCAGTCATGCAGGGATGGCGAAGGTTTTGATGGGAAATACGGATCGGGTCGCAGAGCAGGGGCGGGGACTGCTGGATGACAACTGGCGGGTTTCCCTGGATCAGCGAGGCGAGACGGCGCTGATTGCAATTCCCCAGAGTGGTGCTGAAACTTCTTGGGGGGATCTGGGTGCTGCAGTCGAAGCGGCACGTAACCTCATCGTACAGGGTGGGCGAATCATTGTTCTGTCGGATCTGGCCGCTCCGCAGGGACCTGGAATCGATATCATCCGTGGTTGCCGGTCTGCGAAATCGGCGTTACAGCCCTTGCGGAGAATGGTCCCTCCGGATGTACTGGCCGCTTCACAAATTGCCAATGCTGCCGACTGGGCTTCGATTTATCTGCTCAGTCGTCTCGACAGTTCTGTCGTCGAAGGGGCGTTTATGACCCCCCTGGACCACGTTCAGGATGCAACGCGATTACTCGAGTCCTGTGATGGCTGCGTCGTACTTTCCGGAGCCCAGCATGTTTATGGCGAAATTCGGGAAACGTGAAGCAGGGATCGGTGTTGGATGAATGCCGGCTGAATGAATGATGGTGATGAGAACCCTCATCACCATCATCCATTCAGCCCGATTCAACGCAGCGTTCCGATGCCTCGGCTGATCCGATCACGAAGGGTTACTTGCTGAATTCATAAACGTCTTGAATCCAGTCGGGACTGACTTGCTTCATTTGTCCCACGGCATCCGCAATCGCGACATCAATGATTTTCGTTCCGGCCAGAGCGACCATTCGGCCAAACTTCTTTTCCTGAACGAGACGACCGGCACCGAGTCCCAGTCGTGTTCCTAAAATCCGATCGAAAGCGGTGGGGGAACCCCCACGTTGAATATGGCCGAGCACCACTTCGCGAGTTTCGATCCAAGTCTTTTCCTGGATCAGTTGTGCGACCAGTTGGCCGATACCACCGAGCTGTTCATGGCCAAACGCATCGAGGGTGGCATTACGAGTGACGACATCCGTCCCCCCGATTAATTTTGCCCCTTCGCTGACGATCACCATTCCCCATTGCTTACCCCCCTCGCGACGTTTCAGCAGCATTTTGCACATGTCGTCAATGTTCACGGGAATTTCTGGCAAAAGGACATAGTCAGCGCCGACTGCCATGGCGACTTCGCAGGCAATCCAACCCGCATGACGCCCCATGGTTTCCACAACGCCAATCCTGCGATGCGATTCGACCGTCGTGCGGACTCGCTCGACCGCTTCCATCGCGATGTTGATCGCGGTGTCGAATCCAAATGTCACATCGGTGCAGCTCAGATCGTTATCGATGGTCTTCGGGCAGCCGATCGTATTGAGCTTGTAGTCTGCGTATAATTTACTCGCGACGCCGAGAGTATCATCCCCGCCGATGGCTACCAGAGCGTCGAGTCCCAGTCGCTTGTAGGTTTCCAGCAACTTGGGGACATCGCGATCCTTTTCCTTGTAGGGATTGGTTCGGGACGAGCCCAGAATGGTTCCCCCTTTTCCGATGATATCATCGGTGTTCTCGATCGTCAGCGGCATGGTGACCCCATTGATGGCACCCTTCCAGCCATTGATGAAACCGAGGCACTCACCCCCCGCATTATGGATCGAGCGAACAACGCCTCGAATCACCGGGTTGAGGCCTGGGCAGTCGCCCCCACCTGTTAGCAGTCCTACTTTCATAACATCGACCTTCCATCAAATTAATTTGTCAAGAATGAGAATGAGGGGACTGCAGAACCGAAGTGTGGTTTGACTCGACCACTGTTTGCAGGCCCGACTCGAATCAGGATTTCGCGAGCAGCTTCTGTTCGATGAACGTGGTGTCCATCTTGCCTTCCACGAAGGCGGTGTGATTCAAGATTCGTTTGAGTAGCGGAATCGTCGTTTTGATTCCTTCGATCACGAATTCATCCAACGCCCGTTTCATACAGGCGATGGCCTCGGGGCGTGTCGGTTTGTGGACGATCAGTTTTCCAATCATGGAATCGTAATAGGGGCCGACGACATAGCCTTCATGGATGTGCGAGTCCCAGCGGACCCCGTGTCCCCCAGGGACTCGTAACTTTGTGATTTTCCCCGGTGATGGCCGAAAGTCGTTGTCGGGATCTTCCGCGTTGATACGGACTTCAATCGCGGAACCATGACAGGGGATGGCTCGTTGCTTCCAAGGAAGTGGTTGGCCTGCCGCCACTTTGATCTGTTGCTGAATCAGGTCAATCCCCGTCACCATTTCGGTCACGGGGTGTTCCACCTGAATTCGGGCATTCACTTCAATGAAATAGAACTGATTGTTCTTATCGACAATGAATTCCACGGTTCCGGCATTCGTGTATTTGGCCAGTTGAATCAATCGAACTGCGGCCTTACAGATATCCTCGCGGACCGATTGCGGGAGGTTCGGTGCCGGTGATTCCTCGATTAATTTCTGGTGCCGCCGCTGTGATGAACAATCCCGTTCCCAAAGGTGAACGACTTCGCCGTGCAGGTCAGCGATGATCTGTACTTCGACGTGACGGGGATTTTCAATGTATTTTTCGAGATAGACACCCGCGTTGTTGAATGCCTTCTCGGCTTCCATCGCTGCCGACTTCAGGCCCGCTTTCAGCGAAATGTCGTTCCGGGCAACGCGCATC
>QWOO01000088.1 GCA_003669615.1 Planctomycetota bacterium | reverse complement strand
GACCCTCGCTGTTTTCCAGCCCTGACTAACCGATTAAAACCGACATCACAGTGTAATGATTGCGCAGCATCGAGAACATCTGATTATTCTGCACGCGACTGAGTCAGGGCATTACCGTCGAAAAGTCGGGCGAGTTGCCGTGCCGGTTGCAAGAAAACCCGACTCATTTTGACAGGCCGAGACAGTGGGACGCACCGACAACAGTCTTTCTGATTTGTCAATTCACTCGCCTTCATTTGGTCCAGGAAACCGTCACTCAGAATCGGTGAAATTCGGAGAGTCTTCGTACTGAAACACTTATGAAATTCTCTCACGACAGTGTGCCTGGAATTCGCTCAACGTCGTTTGACACTTCTTCACGTCTGGTTAACATCGCCTCCCGTTGAGTGAGTGAGCGCTTGACGACGAATCTGCACTCGTCGCCAGGCAAAATACCTGTCAAAAAAGTCAGTCTTCCAGCACCGCCCTGCCCTTGTGGCGACAGGCGATGGAGTGCCGCGCATGTTTCTGCCTGCGCGAATTGCCCCGTCTTTGTCTGTGGCGATGCTGCGCGCTGACGCAAGAGGGAGGGGCGCATGACGCAGCCCGTACGTCATGAAGACAAACTGACGTTCGATTCCGCGCCCCACGCTGGATCGACGGCCGTTTTAAAACATCCGGAGACTACTCCGGTCCAGATATCGACCGAACTCGAACGGCTTATTTATGCCATCAGAGACGCCGTAGGCGAACAGAATTATCAGCACTGGTTTCACAAGAGAACTCGCTTCGAGATTTCTGGTGACCGGCTGATTGTTCGCGTTCCCAATCCATTCATTCTGAACTGGCTGCTGCGTCGTTTTCGGACCGCATTGACGAACGCTGCGCAGCTTGTTCTCGGCCCGTCTGCATCTTCGCAGCTCGAGGTTGATGAATCTCTGATTCTGGAAGGTGCAAGCCTTCCGCCAGCCAGCGCGGAAGATCTTTCAACATCCACCCGCCCTTCGGCAATTGACAACAACGTCAAGCTGCGCCGCGACGGTGGTACAGGCCCATTGCCTTCTTCTGGTAATCGCCAGCCCTTGCCGCTGGCGGCGATGGAGTCTGATCAACCGGGCAGCCTGAGCCTGCCATCCAACCGAAGACGATTTCGGTGCTTCGATTCATTCATCTCCGGTGAGTGCAATGATCTTGCGGTGCTTGCCTCGCGACAGATCTCGGCAACTCCGGGTGAACGTTACAACCCGCTGTTTATTTACGGCGGTACCGGAACCGGCAAGACACATCTTCTGGAAGCCATTTACACCGAAGTTCGCCGCAAGCACACCTCAAAGAATGTGATGTATCTGACGTGTGAAGCGTTCACAAATTATTTCACCGCAGCACTCAGCTCGCGCACAGTTCCATCGTTTCGCCAGCGGTTTCGCAATGTCGACGTGCTGCTGATCGACAACATTGAATTCCTTGACAACAAACGAGCCACTCAGGAAGAGTTCCTGCATACGATCACTCAGTTGATTGATCATGGCGGGCAGGTTGTGATCTCTTCAGATCGTCATCCGCGGTTGCTGACAAAGCATCGTGAAGAACTGACGACTCGTTTCATGAGCGGCCTCGTTTGCCGTATTGAATCCCCGGACGAAGCAACGCGTCACAAACTGGCCCGTTCGCTGACTGCCGGAATGAAAGCAATTTTTGCGGATGACGCTCTGGAATACATCGTTCGTCGCTGCCGTCGCAACACCCGCGAACTTCAGGGCGCACTGAATCAACTGGAAGGCCAGTTCTCTCTGAACGGTCGCCGCATCACGCTATCGGTTGCTCGAGAAGTGCTGGGCGAAATGGCTGATGAATGTCGACGTCTCGTCCGTATCAGCGATGTTGAAAAAGTCGTTTGCGAAACCTTTGGCGTCACCGCCGCCGACCTTCGTTCACCATCGCGACGAAAAGCCATTGCCCTTCCCAGAGCGATCGCGATGTTCATGTCACGCCGCATGACAAAATCGGCCTATCGAGAAATCGGGATGTACTTCGGAGGCCGCGACCACAGTACTGTTGTGGCTGCCGAACGCAAAGTCGCCGACTGGGTGACCAAGGGAGAAGCTGTTGGCCTGCCCACATCCTGCACTGGCCGTACAATTGCAGAACTCATCGACGAACTGGAAAATCGACTTCAGACGCTCGCCTGCTGACAGAGCCGGTCAACCCTGACGACCCGTTTTGTCGTTGATATCATTGTCGATGATATTACCGATGGTGCACCCGCTGTAACGGAACCCGAGGCCCGGATAATATCCGGGCCTCAAAGCAGCTCACTGTTCTCCAGAAACAGCATGCTGTTTCCCGCGGACTGCAGTCATTGGAGATTCGTATGCTGAAACGATCCTGCACAGGGCTGGTCGCCCTGCTCGCATTCTCTGCAATGTTAGTACCCCGTGTTTGTGCTCAACAAACGGCTTCACTTCCGGCCGTGAGTGACAACTCGATCATCATGGTCGATGGCGAATGGGCACAGAATTCCGGACAGCAGAGCCGTATCCGGATTAAAGGCAACCAGCATATCGTTGCCATGGCTTTTGACTTGTCCGCCATCGCTGGCAGACGAGTCAGAAAAGCGACGCTGGTCTGCACGCAGGGCGAAAATCAGATTGCAGGGATAAGCGTTTCAACGATCGCATCGCCATGGGACGAGAACCTGTCCAATGGGCTCACAGCCGGTATCGAAGGCACAAACGACTGGGGTTACAAAGGTGCCAGATTCCCTGCTGTAAGCGGAGGCAACGGTTTCACGCTGGTCTCGCAGACAATATCAGTCGTGCGAGATGGCCAATATCACTGGGATGTTCCTCCTGACATGGTTCATGCCATGGCCATCGGTATCGCGTACGGCCTTGCCATTCATGAACACGATGCCGACTATGGGCGAAATCCGACGATCTTTTCTCATGAGCAGTCCGGTAAAAAACCTTTTCTGCTGGTGGAATTCGACGAGCAGCCAGAGCCGACTCCTGAACCCGCGACGAAACTGCAGATCGCATCCGCCGACAGCACCTCGGCGCGACTCTTACTGACCGCACCCAGCAGCGGCTTTGCTTATGAGGTCACGCTGAATGGCCGGCCACTCGGTCGTCATAACATCCCGCTGATTGAAGAAGGTCAGCAGCAAACGATTTTTCTGCGAGACCTGCCAGCATCTGTCGTCGCCAACCGGCAATTTGAAATCCAGGTTGTCACACTAAACCGTACTGGGAAGCGTTCTCAGGGGTCTGTTGTTCGCGGTGGTGTTTGGAACACTGACGCTGTCGAAAAACCAACAGTCGTTATTCCTCCCCTGTCGCCGTCAATCATTCCCGGACTTGGCGTCGTCCCCGTGCTGGATAAATTTGATGACTCGGGGCAACCTGTGGGAGAACTGGCGGAAGACTATCGAACACACAACGCGATCTACAATGGGCAGCGAATACGGCTCGCTGGTGCGGCTGGCGAAGTATTGGGATTTCAGCTGCTGCTTCGAAGTGACAAGGACACAACAGTTTCCGTCAAAGTAGAACTGGACGATCCCGAGATGCGGATTGACCTGCAGCAGGCCGTCTATGTTCCTGCCAACGGCCGTATGATTCCGGATCCGCTGTTGCCCATGCCTGAATCCATTGTAATCAAGGCTGAAACCGATCAGGCTGTCATCGCCGATATTTTTGTCCCATTCGATGCATCACCTGGTTTCCGTCATGGAACAGTCACTCTGTCTGATGGCCGGGTTGTCCCGATCGAAATCGAAGTACATGCCTTCGCCCTGCCCCGTGAGGCAACATTCTTCTGCGAAATGAATGGGTACGGCCTGCCCGATCATGTTGACGAATACTATGCACTGCAGCAGATCGCCTACGATCATCGTATTCACGCCAACATCCTGCACTACTCACACAACACAGCTGCACCCGGTTCGCGAAAGAGCAATCTCGATATGCGGCTTCGCTCCGGGCGACGGATGGACAACAAAAAGTACGATAACATTCTTCCGGATGCTGCGTCTGGCTACTGGAACGATTTTGTCGAAGCTTTTGGCCCATACCTTGATGGCTCTGTTTTCAAAGACAGCCACCGTGGCCCGGTTGCTGCGCCTGGTTTTTATCTGACCTTTCATGAAAGCTGGCCGCTGAATTGTCGAGCCTACTTTGATGGCAATCCGGATGCGTATGAAGCCTTCTCGGCCAAACCTGAGTACGCTCGGACCTATGTCAACATTCTGCAGGACTTTGCGCACCTTGCAGAATCAAAAGGCTGGAAGCGAACTGGTTTTCAGGTCTACCTGAACAATAAGGGTTCTTTAAACGAGAACACAAAGGCGCCGTGGATTCTGGATGAACCGTCCGGCTTCTGGGATTACCGAGCACTTCAGTATTACGGAGAGCTTACTGATCGAGGCCGTGTCGTCGCGCCCGAGGTGAAGATTGATTATCGCATCGATATTTCTCGCCCTGAATATTGCCGAGGCCAGCTCAGTCAACGCAGCGATCTCTGGATCGTCTCGTCATGGGCGTTTCAGCACTATCGCCGTCTTGTGATGGACCACATCGAGCTGCATGGGCTCAAGGCCTGGGTCTATGGAACGTCCAATCCTGTTCATGAGACGAATCGAAACATTCAGGCCTGGGCTCTGGATACGTGGCAGGATGGAGGAACCGGGATCGTTCCCTGGCAGACGATCGACAAGTCGGGCAAGGCACTTCAGGAAGCCGATCAGCTGGGGCTGTTCATCTTTGATAAAGACTCGAGCGGAAAGACCGTCATTCGACAATCCATGCGTCTCAAAGCTTACCGCGAAGCGCAGCAGCTTATTGAATATCTGAACCTGCTGCAGCGAAAACGAGGCTGGACTCAGGATCAGATGCGAAGGTTCGTTCAGCAGTATGTGAACCTGGATGCTCAGGTGAACAAACTCAACGAGGCCGATGCGGGGACGACCGGCTTCGGGCGCCTTTCCGCTTCAGGACTGGAAACACTCCGAATGGCTACAGCACAGCTGCTGCAAACACAATAGACTGTTTCTTCAGAGCCCTCAACGCGAAGGTTACTCGCTCTGCGTGAGACACAGACCTTCATTGCAGAAAATTCCACATCGACAGGCAGCTTTCTCCATGGCGCGTCTTACTGAAACCGTTCATTTCTCCGGCAGGGTTCAGGGAGTTGGCTTTCGCGCGTCTACCCAGCGGCTGGCGCGAGATTCAGGAGTGGTTGGTTTTGTCAGAAATCTGGCAGATGGGCGAGTGGAGATGATTGCGACAGCGGAGTCGGATGCCATTTCCCGGCTGATTGATCGACTTAACGGACTGTATGGGAACGGAATTGTCGGCATCGACCGACTGCCAAAACCCGAAGTGGAGGAGTTTTCCGATTTCGCAGTGCGACGCTAGGGCCGGACTTTGTCCGGAACGCGTTTTTCCCTTGGCCGCAAAAAAAAGGCTGTTAGAGTGGGCTTCCTTAGTTCGTATCGGCCGGCGGGGAGAATTCTCCAACGGTCGCACTTCGAGCAACGTAACAGTCAAGTCTGAGAGATCTTGCGCCAATTTTCTGGTTTCGCAGTCGGGAATCGTTCTGCAATGAATCGTTTTTTAACTTTTGCCGAAGGCATTCCGGTCGCTCCTGCCATTAAGACAGACTGGACCATCACCTGGTTGTCCGTGTTTGGACTGTTGGTCGCGCTGGTCGCCGTTTCTTATGGAACTCGCATCGGCGTCATCGCCCGCGCTACCACCAAAGAAGCCATCCGACAGCCGCTGTTTTTGCTGTTGCTTGCGATCTCGTCCATCATCCTGGTGCTGAATGCCGTCATGCCGTTCTTCACCCTGGAAGACGACGTGAAGATGTTGAATGAATGCGGCCTTGCCACACTTTTGATTTCGGGAGCCCTGCTGGCCGTATGGACGGCTGGTACCAGCATCACCAGCGAAATCGAAGGCAAGACCGCAATGACTTTGCTGAGCAAGCCGATTGACCGACGCCAATTTATCCTTGGTAAGTACATCGGGATCGTGCAGGCCGTGATTTGGCTCTTTGTCATTCTGACTGCATTGTTCTCGGTCCTGATCTTCGTCAAAGTGGGATATGACCAGAGAGAACGCTCGGAAGAAGTCACTCCGATGTGGCAATGGCACAAAGTTTCTGAAGTGGAAATTCCGATTCCACATCCGGATCGCGTGGCCGTGATCGCTCAGATGCTGCCTGGTATTGCTCTCTCGTTTCTTCAGGTTTGCGTGCTTGGTGCCATCAGTGTGACCGTCGCCACACGAATGCCAATGGTGATGAATCTTGTCGTGTGCTTCGCCGTGTTTGTTATTGGAAATCTGACTGAAATTATCGTGAACCAAAGCGTTGCGGGTGAAGCCAATGAATCCGTGACATTTACGGCGCGCCTCATTTCAATGGTCGTGCCGTCGCTGTCCACATTTAACGTCTCTTCCGCAGTTGCAACGGGTCGCGTGGTGCCTCAGGACTATTTGGGCCTGAGCCTTGTCTACGCAGTCACCTACATTGCTGCCATGCTGCTCCTCGGCTTTATCATGTTTGAAGATCGCGATCTTGCTTAATCGCGCATGACATGAAATTTGATGGTCGCCGCTGGGAATTCCGGCAGGACAGGCATGCAAGGATGGTTCATGAGCTCGGCATCTCCGCTTCCCACCGGAGATTGCCTGGATACAGGTTGTGAGGCCTGCTCCTAACCATTAGCTTGGATCGAATGCCAGAACGCAAAGTCGTTGCTCCGTGGACTTGGCGCTAAACTTGCATAAAGTCCTGAAGCAGGATCCGGGTGAGGAGATTGTTTTCCGATCTCAGCCGGGCCTGCTGGAGTGCCTCACAATGTCTGCTTCCTCAGAGTTTCGTCGTGTTATCTCCCGGCGGTCTCTTCTACAGCCCGCTCTGCTGCCGATCACAGGATCTGCGTTGGTCTCAGGCCTGACGCTGGCTTTACTAATGCTGCTCGGATCTGTGCTCTGCTGGCTGCTGATCGAAGCGCCCCGCCAATTCTCTGCGGGAATCGACACAGGACTTTTGCCGCTGGCAAACGAGCTGGCAGGACATCTGATCGGCCGCATCCCGGCGAATTTCATCGCCTCATTCAAACCAGTACAGACTTCCACTGGCGCTGCGTTCGCCATTCTGGTGGCCAGCGTAATTTGCCTGGTACTTCGCTTCGGATCGCGGTCTCTTTCAGGAACACTGCTGGAAAAACATGTGGCGGGAGCCATCCTCCGCATTCGCCAGCACATTCATCGCAAAGCCATTCGCCTTGAGCCGGCTGATCTGACGGGCGATCAGACTCGGGCGGCCGATCGACTGTTTCAATCTGCAACAGTCTCTCTTGAATCTGCAGCAATCCAATGGGGCAAGCTGTGGCTGAAGGTTCTTCCTGACCTGACGGCCGTCCTGTTGATATTGTTGATTGCCGACTGGAGACTGGCGTTCCAAACGATCATTCCCGTTGTCATCGGCTGGGTGGCGTTAAGGGCGGAGAATCGCCGAGGAGACACATCTGTTCGACTGCTGTCCGATCAGGTGGATCGAGGTCTGAAACGCATGGCCGAAAGTCTGAAGAAGACTCGCATTGTGACGAACTTCGGAATGGAGCAGACAGAGCAGCTGCAGTTCGAGCGACATCTGCGAGATTACCAGCAGCGATGTCGATTGATGCACAAGCAACAGCGTCTCGGCCACATTCTGAAAAACGTGATTCTGCTCAGCACTGCTTTGGTTCCAGGGACAATCCTGATTCTGCACATTTTAAATGGCAAACATCCGGCGATTGGAATTCTCGCTGTTGCCTGTTTATGGATTGTCTATCGTTCACTGAGATCCATTGACCGCAGTACAGAATTGTCTGCCGAGGGCAGTGAAACGGCCGATGCAATCGCCGCCTACATCAATCGCGTTCCGGGCGTCAGTCAGGCTCCGGGAGCCGGGTTCCTTCAGCCGATGTCGAAGACACTGACTTTCAATCAAATTTCGTTTCAGACTTCGCAGCTAACGGGACTGCTTCGAGGCCTGGATTTGCGGATTGAGGCAGGCGAAACCGTCGCCCTGCTGTCACTTCAACCAGCAGCCGCCCGCGCTTTGGCCAGTTTGATACCGCGATTTGTCGACCCGGATCTTGGGCAGGTGCTGATTGACGGTCGCGACATTCGGCAGGCGACTTTGGAATCGCTGCGGGCGGAAGCTGTTTTCGTGAGCGGTCAGGACCCCGTCTTCAATGCATCGGTCCTGGAAAACATCACCTGCAGTCAGCCGGATATTACACGCCAGCAGGCTCTGGATGCGGCCAAGCTTGTGCACGCTGATCACTTCATTCGCACGTTGCCACGCGGTTATGAAACCGAACTGGGCGAGCACGGCGCGGTTCTGGATGCGGGGCAGATTTTTCGACTCAGTCTTGCTCGAGCCATCGTTCGATCCCCTGCGATTCTCATCATCGAAGAACCCGGCGTCGCGATGGATACAGAGACCAAGGCTCTGCTGGATGACGCCTACCATCGCATTTTCATCGGGCGAACGGTCATCTTTCTTCCACATCGTCTTTCGACGGTGAAGAAATGTTCGCGCATCGTGTTAATTCATGAAGGGCGTATTGCTGTCGATGGTGTTCACGAAAACCTTGTGCGTTCGAGCGATGTCTATCGCCATTGGGAGTACATTCGATTCAATGCGTTTCGGGATGAGTACGAGCCGACCGAACGATCCTGAAGCGTGATCTGCGTTTTGTCCTGGGCTTCGTTCAAGTCCCAACGCTCGTTCAGCGTCCTCAGGATGGATACGGCTGATAAGAACTCTCGAGTTTCCGAACGGCTTCTGTGGGGTTCATATTGAAGAGCGCACGGCCACTGGCTTCCCATCCATTCGGAGTCAGTTGAAATACGGCGCATGCATCTCGAACCAGTCCGACGGCCTTCACATCTTCCATGTCGCCTCCTTCGATGGCTTCGAAAGACAGATTGACGCTCACGAGCAATGAAATCTGCCCCGTGGCCCGATCACGCAACAGGACTTTGTCTGGCAGCCAGTCGCAACGTACCCACCGCAGCCCTCGCGGAATCCCAACGGCCGCCGCTTTCTCAAAGAACTGCGGCTTCAAGGAATTCTGATTCTTCTCAAACGCTCCGAACAGGCTGGCTGACGACATACGCGGCCGGAACAGACTCAGCAGTTTATTGAAGATGGCCAAATTCATCGTGTGACGCAAACATTCAGGGCTGAGGAAACGCAAAAAAAAACTACAGGCTGGTTGATGCAAATTGCTAATCGCGGACCGATTCGTTTTCGTTCCGCAGACTCTGATCGCCGCCACTTGCCTTAGCTCGAAGTGTCGCGAGTGTGACAGCAGAAACCTACTGGATCGCCACCTGGATTTAGTCTGATTTCGTTATTTCTGAAGGCCGATCCTACAGCGAAAAAAGCATCGGTCATCTTTGCCGAAGCAGCATTTTTCAGGCTGATCTGACAGCTTCGCTCGCGGCAAATTTCGCCCTTAGTATCCGCAAAACTGATTCCTTCAAAACAACCGGCCTCATCGATACCACCGTCAAAGTCCGATACTTCGAACTGATGGATCTGATTTCTGCTCTTGACGACTGTTCTGTACTTACTACGACGAACAGCCCGTTCCCGAGCGATGAGAGCGATTGGAACTTCTCATCGCATTTGCGAAGAAATGCAGAACCCACGGGGGCACTTCAAAGCCTGCATTTTTGAAGGATCACGGCGGTGAAAAGGCAAGGCTTTCTCGCAGCAGGGCTGCTGGGTTCAGCAACAGCTCTCTGTTTATTACTCAACCGACACGGCGGTCTCGGTGCGTCGGAAGAGGCATCGCGATCATTTCGTGAAGCACTCGTCGGCGCCAATGAACCTCCTCTGAACGAAGCAGAAGACGGCGTCCGTCTGAACTATTTTGACGCCACCTGGGCCAAAGTGTTAAAGGACGTTGCTGAAAGCCACGAACTGACATTGGTCATGGATTCGGTTCCGCCCGGCCGCTATGCACGCCGCGACAAAAAAGAATACGATCTTCCTTCCGCGATCCGGATTTTGAACGGTGAACTGGAACCTCAGGGATACCGACTGCTCGTACAGAAACAGTTCCTGATCGTACTGAATCTCGATAAAGCTCGCACAGAGTATGCTCGACCACAGCTCTCGCAAAGCCGATCGCAGGCAAAAAATGCTTCCTCCACGGCAGTCGCGGAAAAACAATCTGATCGGGAAAATCGACAACTGCATTCGTCGTTAGTACACGACAAGCCAGGCGCGATGAGCGGTAAGACTGGCGTGCAGTCGTCTGAAAAACGCAGCCGAAAAATGTCGGTCGATATTGATGACGATCAGACGACCGAAGAAGCGTCACCGCTTATTCGCCCTGTTTCACACGGCAGTAAAGTGGTATCGGATGATTCCGCAGTTTCTGAAGAGACGGGACCGCCTGTCATTGAAGAGATTGCCCTTCAGAATGGCAACGCGTCAGACCTCGCCCGCACAATCTATGTGGTGTTCGAAAAACGGGCTGAGCTGCAAAAGCAGGGCATCAACGGATTGCCTAGTTTCGCCGTGTATGACCGAGCGGAAGACGGGTCGGCAAAGAAAGAGTCGGGGCCTCTCTTTCGAGTGGGCATTGACCAAAGCAATAACCAGCTCATGATCGAAGCGTCGGCTTCACGAATCAATCACCTGCGCAAGCTGGTGACCGATCTGGATAAGCCGAACGGTGCAGATGAATCTGTTAAAGTGGTTGAGAACAACGGCATCTCCGCAAAAACCGCAAATCAGCTGAATGATCAAATCCATCAGCTGGTGTCCATGGCTGATGAGACACCACAGATGCCTGGCGACGCTGCGGATACGGAGGCCCCTGGAGAAGACGGTCCGGCGATTAATCTGCGCGGCGAAGTGAACGTTCAGGCGATGCAGGATCTGGGCATTCTGATCCTGAAGGGAAATGAGGCGGACGTTGCCAAGGTGGAAGAGATCATCCAGCGTCTGGAAAAAATCAGCGTCGGCTCTCTGCCCAGCATTCATGTGCTGACTCTGCAAAATGTCGATTCTGAGGCTATGGCCACATTGCTGACGAGCGTCTATACGGAACTCACGACGTTGCGACAGCGCAGCGGCGAAGCGAGAAAGACGGCCGCATTTATTCCCGTCGTGCAGCCAAATGCGATTCTGATTCTGTCGTCTGAGATCGAGCGGGAATCGATCCTGTTGCTGGCCGACGAACTGGACAAGCCAATCACTGCCGAATCTGAGTTCGCTGTGTTTGGGCTGAAAAGCGCGATCGCGTCGCAGGTTGTCACCGCACTCGAATCGTTCTACGAGGAACGACCAGGCCTGGGAACAAACCTGCGATACATTGCCGACGTGCGAACCAACTCCGTCATCGTTCAGGGACGTGCCAATGAGCTGGCCGAAGTGACCAAGCTGATCGAGCGTATCGACAAAGATGATTCCGCCGCGACTGTGCGCCTGCAGGTTTTCCAGCTGAAACAGGCAGTCGCTCAGGAACTTAGCGACACAATTAACCAGGCGATTCAGTCCATCGTGAATCCACCCCAGCAGACAACCGGTCAGGGCGGTGGCTTCGGCGGAGGGGCCGGCCAGGGATCGCAGGAACTGCGAGCCAACAAGTCCGTGGCACTCGAGTTTTTAACAACCAACGGCGGCGTCAAAGATCTGATTCGTTCGGGCATTCTTGTCGACGTGCGAGTCAGTCCGGACGTGCGATCCAACACCCTGCTCGTCACAGCACCGGAAGCCAGCATGGGACTGATGACAGCTCTCGTCGAAGCGCTCGACCGCGCGCCCAATGCTGTTTCAGAAATTAAAGTGTTTACGCTGAAAAATGCAGACGCACAACAGTCTGTTGATCTGCTGGAAACACTGTTTGATAACACCAATCAGGAAGAGCAACTCGGGATACAACTGGCAGGTACCGAAGGTTCGTCCAGCAGTCTGATTCCTTTGCGATTCTCTGCGGACATTCGCACCAACACCGTGCTGGCCGTCGGCAGCGCGGAGTCACTCAGTGTCGTCGAAGCGGTGCTGTTGAGACTGGACAATGACGACACACGGAAACTGGAGACCACGGTCATCCCGCTGCGAAATGCGCCGGCCGAACTGGTCGCTGCAACACTGCTGGATTTTCTGGAACAGCAGCAGGCGCTTCAGGACAGCTCTGAAGATCTGATCAGCAACATCGAACGTGTACGGCAGCAGGTACTGGTTTCTCCTGACACGAACAGCAACTCGCTGATCGTCAGTGCATCGCCTCAGTATTTCAGTCAGATCAGCGGCATCATTCAGACTCTGGACGCGCAGCCTCCGGAAGTTGTGATTCAGGCTCTGATCGTGGAAGTGACGCTGGATGCCACGGATGAATTTGGCATCGAGCTGGGTTTTCAGGACCCGCTGTTGCTGTCCCGCGGCTTGACCACGGCCGCCTCAACAACGGCAGTGCCTGGTCTGAACTTCAATAATACCAGCGTGGGTCTCGGAAACAATTTTACGACAGCAGCCCCGAATACCGGCACCGTGGCGACGCAGGGACTTTCCAATTTCTCACTGGGTCGACAAAACGGAAACCTGGGCTTCGGTGGATTTGTGTTTTCTGCCCAATCCGATGCCGTTAGCATTCTTCTGCGAGCCCTTGCGGCCCGACGCACATTGCACGTTCTGAGCCGGCCTCAGGTACGAACGACTCATAATAATCTTGCCCGTGTGAATGTAGGCCAGAGCGTTCCCGTGGTGAATGGAGTCACCGTTTCACAGCTCGGGCAGGCCAATCCTCAGATCATCCGCCAGGATACCGGTATCACGCTGGAGGTGACTCCACGAATCACTCCGGACGGTATCATCGCGATGAAGGTCTTCGCATCCAAAAGCGGGCTGGCAGGCACCGATGTCCCGGTGTTTGTAAACTCAGATGGCAGCACAATTAACTCGCCGATTATTAATCAGTCCATTGCAGACACCACAGTTAACGTGCCGAACGGACAGACGATTGTCATCGGCGGTATGATCACGAAAAGCGATCAGTCGCTTGAGCGAAAGGTGCCCTGGCTGGGCGACCTGCCGATTGTCGGACGCGCGTTTCGCTACGACAGCACTACGATTTCCCGTACAGAATTGCTGATCTTCCTCACACCACGAGTGATTCTCAGCGATCTGGACTCTGAGTTGATCAAACAGGTGGAATCTGAACGACTGCACTTCATTGAATCCGAAGCGGAAGAGATTCACGGGCCACTTTACAGCGTGCCTCAGTCGGGGATGGACCAGCAGATGATGCATGGCGAAGGCTATATCAATGGTACCGATGAACTGATTCTCGAACCCATTATTAAACCAATTCCAGATACCGTCCCAGCAAACTCTGCCCCCTAGTTTTGATGAACGTTGCCGTCTGTGACGACCAACCCGGTCGTAGCAGACGCCTCCTGCAGACATGTTCGTTGATGAGCCCAGCGGCTGTCAGCGAATTCATCGTGCGTTTAAGTGCGGACCGAGATCTTTCCGAGGCGTAGTACCATGATTCCCAATCGATCTGCGGCACGGATCCTGGCCACATCCCTGGCGCTTTCGATTTGCACCGGATGCAGTTCTACGGGCCAGATTTTTCGCGATCCGGCGATTCTGGTTCGGGACCCGGGTCAGTTGATCGGGCGTCCCAAAGTGGAAAAGACGATCGTTCGAATCGTCTCCCTGTGGGAGGCGGCGAGCGGTAAAGACCCGTCGGACAAACCAGCGCGGGGGTTCGCAGGGCAAATTCTGTTCTTTGGGCCCACCGGCGAGACAGGGGCTCGCGTTCACGGCAAAGTGGTCATCTACGAATACGACAACTACATCGCAGAATCAGGCGAAGAGCCCGAACCACTTCACTCGTTCACTTTCGAACCGGACGCGTGGGACATTCACCGCACGGAAGGAACACTCGGCCATTCTTACAGCTGCTTCATACCTTACATGCACAAACATCGCGACCAGGCGAACTGTGGGATCAAGGTGGAGTTCATCGGCGACGATGGTCGGAAGGTGAGTTCAGAAATCGTGGAGGTGCTGCTGCCATCCCGCTCTTCTCTTTCCACTGCAGCGGCGCATACTCGCGGCTTTGTCCGCGAAGCCCAGCTCGGCGCTCACCCGCCAATCCAACAAGCCGGCCATGCTCAGAGCCGTGTCGAGAAATCTCAGACGCTTGATTCGCTCACGATTCCGATGCCGCGACGATAGAAGCTGCAGCACAGGCAATCCTCAATGCTGAGCGAGCAAGACCGGCAGCGGGCTGAAGCTGCAGCGGGCTGAATCGACCGCGGTCACAGTGGGGAATCAAAATCCGTCGCGGTGAACTGAGCGGTCAGTTGCTCAACGCAGGTCATCCCATCCACTGCATTGCGGGTGCGGCGGCTTGTCAGACGCGTTGCAGACTCAGTACATACACTCCCAGCATCAGGCTGGCCAGACAAACGGCTTTGGGACGCCAATTCTTCTCGCCGTAGATACGGACACCGGCAATGAAGGCGATGATCACGGACGTGCGTCGAAGGGGTGAGATCACCGAGATCAGGGCATCAGGCTTCTCAATGGCAGAGAAGTACAGGAAGTCGGAGATCAGCAGCAGGACGGCGATCATGGGGATCGACCACCGCCATTGGAACGGGCTCGTTATTCGATCGTTCAAGTACCAGCGAGCAAACAGCGGTGACATAAAAAGCACCAGATAGCAGGAAAACCACGCCTGCACAGTCGCTGCCTGCATGTGCATATTCTGAAGCAGGAACTTGTCATAAAGCGCACTGCACGCGCCCAGCAGAGTGGCAATCAACATAAACCCGACCCAGCGATTGCGATGAAACTGGATCCCTTCTTTTCTGCCGACAAGCGAAAAAGCATAAAACGATCCCAGTATGATGGTCACTCCCAGCCACTGGCCGACACTGGGCCGCTCCTTCATCAGCAGCACAGCAATGAACACGGTCCAGAGTGGACTGCTTGCCCGAATGGGTGCGGCAATCGACATTGGTAAATGCTTGAGTGCAAACGAGGCGAAAATCCAGGAACTTCCGGCGATAACGGTTTTAAGAAACAACATCGCATGACTGCGCCAGTCCAGAGGAGCGACCAGCAGCCATTCGAACGGCATGAGGTGCGGCACTGTGCGTGAAATCACAACCAGAGGAGCCCAGAACATGGCACCGGTTAACACGTTGAAGAACAACACAGGCGGTACCGCATTATCACGGACTGCCGCCTTCTTTGCGATTTCATAAAAGCCCAGGAAGAACGCCGAGCACAAGCTGAGCAACAACCACGACATGGAAACAATCTGAAAAGGTTTATTCTCGCGGACTGGTGCGTGCTGAGTTGTCGGGCGACTGACCGTCACCGCTGGCTTCCAAAGACTTCTCGCTTCCCGTGAGCTGTATCGCACCGGAAGCTGTTAGCGCTGGCAGTTTTCTGATGGACAGATCATCAATCAGCACTTCCTCCACAGAAGCGTGTCCCATCAATCCCAGCGTAACTGAAAATGTCGAAGACTGGCCGACAGGTCGAATGATCTCAAAGCGACTCCATTCAGAATCAATATCCGCGCGGACGCTGGATTCCGGTCCCAGTTCGGAATCAAAGATGACCAGCGGACGACGAGCTTCCAACGAAGTGGCAGGCCCTTTACGAACTCGCCCTGTGACCAACATGACATCGCCGGACGACACCGGAATTTCAGGAGTGGTGACCAGAAGCGGCATGGCATCAGTCTGAACAGTGTGAGCCGCATCCGCCGACTTCCAGGCAATCATTCGCAGCGTTCTGCCTGCACGGGAGTCCTGCACGATATCTGTTGTGGTCAGGTAAGAAGATTTGGGCAGTACATCGACTTTCCAGCCATTTTGCGAGACGGATCGCAGGGCTTCGAAATCTCCGGACGCCAGCAGATTGTCACTCAGGCGTTGCTGCTGCTGCTCAAGATAATGCATGAGCTTCCAGTGATCCGGCAGAGTGGAAAATGACGCTGCGTGCGGCGTTGCTGAAGGCGAAGTCAGATTTCGAATAGCATCATTCCAGCATACGTGCTGCGCCTGCCGTGCGTATCGCATGGCATCACGCGCTCGCAGTGCAGCTTCGTGATAATCATTGGTGCTCAGTTCAAACTCTGAACGATCGAGCAGCTGTTTCGACTGCGACAACAGAGCATCGACATTCGGTGGAACGGTGTGCTCGGCTCGAAGCATCTCTACCGTCCGCAGCACGCGAACGTACTTTAGGGAAGCCAATTCTGCTAATCGAGCGGCGGCGACTGGAGCCAGCGCATGAATCTTTTGCTCAAGCCCGGGCAAAAGTGCGGTGGGATTGGACGAAATGATGAGCGCAGCGCATTGATCAAAGTCTGAGATCTTTAAGGCAAGCCCGCCCGCAGTGACCTCTCGCGGTAACCCATAAACCCCGGTGGTAGAGATCTGCCATGCCGAGGCTGTCTCCGAAGATGCCACAACAAGGCTGACTTCTTTTTCGTACATCGGCCCGGGGACAAACTGGGAAACATTATCCCATGCTGTCGCCAGGATCAGCGTGTTGCCTTTCCCGCTGATCACAGCGGCATCGTGTGTCTCTGGTCCTTCATAGCCGGAAACCGTTGCCCCCACCGTCCTGCCGCCAAGCGCAGAATTCAGGCGGGATTCTGCACCACGGCCTCGGGGGTTCTTTTCCTGCCCACGCGTCTGCAACGCCAGATATCCGTCGATTCGACCGCGCGCGAGAAATGGTTCAAGCAACTCGATTTCCATACAGGCCAGTTCAATGGCAATGGCTGTCTCTCGGTCGGCTGGATTCTCAAGTTCTAAAGCATGAGTTTTCCAGAAGCCCACACCTTTGTATCCGGCCGATAAAGCTGCGTATACGCCCTGCTGGATTTGCTCGGGCTCAATTGTCGCCGGGCGAAAACCCAGGTTCTGCCGCCACGCCTGCTGAGCGGAGGAAGGTTCCGTTTGCACCCACGTCCATGGACAAGATAACTGCCCGCCGCTCTGCTGCCGCCGAACCAGCATATTGCGCAGGGCACCAAAAGTAATGTCTCTTCCGACCACATGCCGACCGATACCGACGAGATCGATTTCGCGTGCGACAGCACCTTCGGCCGCCGTCACATCAGCCATTTGAAGACGCTGAAACGTCCGATCCGCACTGCGAACCTCACGCGACCAGGCGAGAAGATGCGCGTGTTCCTCGGGAGTCACGCGTGTTCCCTGAATCCAGGCCGACACATTCGGGCACTGCTGATCCAGCGGTGGCAGGGCCTGAATCAACCGGGAAAAATCACCTGGCTCAAATTCCGGATGCGGTGGAGTTGCCAGAACACCGATCTTTGCATCAAACAACTCTTTGGCACGGTCTGTATCACGGTAATCAGGAACCCACACGGCATTAAGCCGAAACTGTCGAATCGTTTCGATCTGTTCACCATGATCAGGCGCCAGCCTTAGAATAACGGGCTGATCACCCAGCATCAGCCCGCCCAGTTCCACATCCAGAGGAATGAAACTTCGCACCTGCTCGATCGGATCAGGCTGGGTCTGCGGCGACGAGACCAGTTGCATCAAAGCCTTGGAGGGTTCGATCAATGGACCAAACCGGGCCTCACCAATGTCAAAGAATGCTTCGCCCGGAGACGCTTCTACCACAATCGCAAGGCCGGCAATGATGGCTTCCTGTGTGCGAATGTCAGGGCGATTCAAATCGGCACGAATTCGTCTGAGCGCAGCTTCGACAACTTTCTGTGTCACTTTAACATTCATCGTCTGCCACTGATTCACACTGCGAAGCGTGTCACCCACAACGATGGATTCCAGTGGCTTTCCCGTTCTGGGATCTGGCTGATGAGGTAGTATGAGAACAAGTCCCAGATGCAGTCCGGCCGCTGTTGAGTGAACCTTTACGGATGCTTCAAAATCGTTGTGAAGCATTGAAGCGGGCAACCCGGCGCGAATCTCGACCTCTTCAGGGGTGCCTTGATTCTGCAGGCGAAATCGCTCAACTGGAATCTTATCCTGAACCGTGGACTTATGGGTCACCTGAGTGTGAATCAGCTTCCGGACGGAACGCCATTTTAGTGGTTGATCGGCCTGGCCCGTTACCTGATCCTCGGCGGCTAAAGCCGACATCGCTATCAATAAAATGAAGAGTGACGAGCAGCCGGCCAGCAGGAAACGACTCACCCTGCCCCGCGCATTGAAGAAATCGGCCTGACATTGACCGTCAGCTGATTTGAGAAAGGTTATGCCCGTTTGTATTTTCGATGACATCATCGAACATCCGTGTCTTCCAGAGCCCGTCCAGGAATGTCGAACGAACTGCTTCGCCCAACGAATCATGACGCAGATTATCAGGTATCGCACTTTTTTACCGAGCCCAGATTGTGCGGATAAAATGGGAAATTCGCAGCTTTCAGGTGATCCAACGGGGCGTTAGGGACGGGTTTTCCCAGCTTTCTTGAGGATTTGGTAAGATTCATCCTCACTCGTTTACAAAAAAATCATGCAGTCGCATCTATTTGCTTGTGACCGTTCCTTGGCACGACCAGAATCATGAACGACGGGCAATGTTTCCTGTCCGCCAGTTCTCCTCTCCGTCTGGATCGTGTCATGTCAGCTGCAAAGCGTTTCAATGAAACAGAAACTGAAAGCCTCCCAGTAGAAATGCTGGAACTTGGTCGTTTGATCGACTCCATGAAGGGCGCTGAACGCGAAAGCATTGTGCAGGCGTACAACCGCGTTTCAGACTCCATTCAGCGTCGTCGCCGAATTCTGAATCTCGTGCAGGAAGCCCTGTCTCAGCTTCGCCTGGATGTGAAGTATCTGATGTTTGACCTGGAAACGACTCGCAGAGAACGCGATCAACTTCAGGCACAACTAGAAGATGGCGACAAAGGATCTTTCTAAAGACCTTCTCTCACGCCACAAGCCCTCCGCACAATGTTTCCCCGAGCGTTCCGTGAGTTGAAAACTCACGAAATGCCCGGGGATTTTTTTTGTCATGGTCACAGAGTGCAAAAAAACGCTGCAGATGTCTGCAGCGTTTCATTTGGGATTTTGTTCAGGAACAACCAGAGTTCCGAAAATCAGGCAACATCGAATGACTCAGCACTTTCATCGCTGATTTCGTCATCGACGATCAGGTTTCCAACGCTTCCTGGCCCATGATCATAGCAGTCATCAGAGTGCCAAAGGGGCAGACCAGCCGCATAACGAGCAGCCAGCATCATCACTTTTTCTTCAGATCCCGGCTTGGCAGCCGTTGGAGAAGCAGGATCTACACCCAAAGAACGAAGTTCTTCTTCAAATCCAGCATCCAGATCGCTTAGGAATTCATACCCTTCAATCTCAGATAATGATTCGAGTCCAGCATCGGCTTCGGAATAAGTAAACGACATTCAAAGACTCCAGTGGGGTGCAAACGAGTTGCAAAAAAATGTGTCATCGATCCTTCACCTTCATCCTTGAAATCTTTTCTCCTGTGGAACTCTGCCGCTCACATCGACTATCCGGCAATCTGCCATGAGATAAGTTCGAGGGGGCAAAAGCCGTTTCCAGCAGGTATTTCACCGAATCCTTTCGGTTCCGGATTTTTGAATCCGCGGTGCTGAATGTCAACAAAAATTCACAATCCCAAATTGTGATTCCAGCGATCCACCAAAAGTCGGACGTTGCTCTGACTGACCTTGACCTTTTCAGGATTCTGGTTGCGGTGCAGATCCCCTATTTTGAAACTTAAAACTTGCAGAGTGATCCAACGCGGATCCATTGTCCAAATCGTGCAGTCAGCGACATTTTTCTTCGATAAAATCGAAGAAGGAACACACTCGACTGCCACCTCTGCATCTAACACTGCGGCCTGCAGTCGCGCGTCTGCAATCCCTTATGACGATTGCCTGCGGCTTTGCGTGAGCGTTATCACCTTCAGTTCGGCTACTTCGGCTACTTCGCCTGCTTTGCCAATTCCCGCGCGGACTGTGTCAGACGGTGTTGACGCAGTGATAATTCGTGCACCTGTTTCTGCAATGCGGGCAAATCATCAGTCGCAGCCTTCTGCAAAAGACCATCGACCTGTTTGGTTCGGCGGTTCACCTGGAGCTGCAGATTTCGGAGCATCCTGATCTCAGCCATCAGTTCCACCAATCCTTGCTTCTGCTCAGAGCTCTGCTGCTGTTGTTGCTGCTGCTGCTCTTCCTTCATCTCCTGCATCTCTTTTTGAGTCGTCTCGATCAGCTGTTTCAACGATTCGATTATGTCGGACTGCACGGACTGAGTGAGTTCGCCCACCTTCGATTCCTGAAGCCATCCGCTGACCGATCCCATGTCTGCTTCAACATCTTCAACTGCCAGAAGGATCGCAACTGACGTCCCATCTTCTCGCAACAGACTTACCGTTTGAGAGCACTGAAGTGTTAGCTCCGACTGCTGCTGCGCCAGCTCTTGGCATCGTCCATAGTACTGGTCCAGCCAATCTTTCTGTGGTGTTGCAGCCAGCGTGATCGTTCCCTCACGAATCTGGGTCTCGGCAACCAGCATTCTCTGAAGGCGCGCTTCCAGAGACGCCAGCAACATCTCTTTCTCTTCTTCCCTTAACTGCTTGAGCGTCTCTTCCAGCCTGGCCGCTGCTTCGTGCAGCTCTTCAATGGCTGCGTCTTCATTCTCCAAAGCCTTTTCCCGTTCCTGCTCTTTTAGATTCTCAAGAGCCTTCTCCATCTGCTCCTCAGCGTTTTCAAGCTGCTCCCGACCGGGTGTCTGCCGAGCCTCTTTCTGTTCCGATTTTTGCTGACCGGATTTCTGTCCGGATTTTTTTTCCGACTTGTCTTTTCCCTCGGAGGGAGTCCCCTGCTTTTCGCTCTTCTTTCCCTTCCCTTGCTCTGATTTCCCGTCCGTTGACTTGCCTTCTTTTGATTCCGGAGTCTCGGGATCTTCAGAAGATTTCTCGGACTTGCCCTCCAACGACTCTTTGCTTTGCTTCGGATCTTTCGCGTCTTTCGAAGCGTCTCCCTCTTTTGATTTGCCCTCCTTTGATTTCCCCTCTTTGTTCTCGGAGCTCTCGGTCTCGGTCTCGGAAGCGTCGCCCTGCTCGTCTGGCTTGGCTTCCTGGTCGTCATGTTCTTTCATTGATTCCAGCAACTTCTCTGTTTCACTTAACGCTCGCTGTTGCCCGGGTGCTGCATTCGAGGGCGCTTCAGAATTCTGGGTGGCGGCACGGGCCGACTTTTGTTCGGCCAGCACACCTCGCACATCTTTCAGAAGTTCATTCAGCCGTTCGCGTTCACGCTCCACACTGCTCCGTCGGTCTTCACTTTGCAAAAGCTTAAGTAACGATTCGAGGCTGGAGACGACGTCCTGCTGCTTCTCTGTTGCGGTCCCAAGCTCACCTTTGCTCAACAGCTCAATGGTCTTTTCAATATTCTCTTTGACCTGATCCTCGCGTCCCTTTCCAATAGCGCGGCGCAGCAAATCCGCGCGTTCAGGGTCCTGTCTACCCAACACATCAGCCATCTGGGACAGCATCCGCTCAAACCGCGCGTACCGACCACTGATGGCCAGTTCGCCGTCTCGCAGGTCCCTGGGAGAAGACTCTGTCGATGGCACGTTGTTCGGAGGCGGAGACGCAGGCTTTGCGGGGACTTCCTGCGCGAGTACGAAGT
>QWOO01000153.1 GCA_003669615.1 Planctomycetota bacterium | reverse complement strand
CTGGTGGCAGATTCGGTGCAGGTGGGTCCGGAGCCAGTGGCTTGGGTGTAGCAGGTGCTGGTGGTGGCGCAAACCGGAATCCTCAAGGCGGAGCTGGCGCAGGAGCCGGAGCGTCAGGATTGGGTGGTGACCGTTTTTCAACTCCCAACTCGGGCCAACTAAATAGTTTTCTTGGCTTGCCCTCTGATCAGGGGTTACACACCAACGGTTCAGCAGGACTCGGTGGTGGTAGGGCTGGTTATGGTGCTGGCGGCGTTGGGGGCCCGGGTGTTGGCGTTGGCAGTGACGTGGGCGTTGGTGGCGGTCGAGCTGGTTACGGTGCTGGCGGCGTTGGAAGACTGGGCGTCGGTGTCGGAACGGATCTAGGCGTTGGTGGCGGCAGGCCCGGCGGATTTGGTGTTGGCGGCGTTGGGGGTGTTGGCGGACTGAACCCAGTTTCGGCATCAGCTCGCTACACAACAGCGGCTGCCGTTCGGAACGGCTACAATTACCCGGGCGTGTATGGCGCTGGATGGTATGCGAATTATCCGGGTGCGTGGTATGCGCCGGGCTGGACGGCCAACGCAGTTTGGAATCCGTGTACCTGGAGCACGGCATCCGTGTACTGCGGTTACAGCGAGGCGCCTCCGGTGTACTATGACTACGGAAATAACGTGACCTATCAGGACAACAGTGTGTATGTGAACGGTGAAAATGCTGGTACTACGCAGCAATATTATCAACAGGCTTCGACTCTCGCCTCCAGCGGAGCTGCAGCGGATGCTCCCTCGGACGGTGACTGGCTGCCATTGGGAGTCTTTGCGTTGACAAAGCCCGACCAGACCAAATCCGATGTGAGCGTTCAGTTGGCCGTCAGCAAGCAGGGCGTGATCCGCGGCAACTATACGGATTCTGCTGGCAATAAGAATCAGGTCATTCAGGGATCAGTCGACAAAGAGTCACAGCGAGTTGCGTTCACTGTAGGCGATGATACTCAAACTGTATTTGATACAGGGCTTTACAACCTTACGAAAGCTGAAGCGCCTTGTCTCAAACATCTGGGAAGTGATAGCGCTGAACAGTGGCTGCTGGTGCGGTTGCAACAGCCCGATGCAGCCGGGAAGTAAGCGTCTCAGTGATGCAGACGATTAAATCGTTGCGGCGAAAAAGATCGCCCAAGCCTGAATCAGATGCGCGAGAATTCTGAATGCAGGTAAAGTTCGACTTTCGCAGTTTACGCAGCGAGTGCGCGCAGGAACTCCAGATACATCAGGAATTTATTAACACCCGGTGGAATAGCAGGGGTCTCAAAAAGGTTTGCCCGCGTATTTTCCAGCGTTTCTGTGCGGAGTGCGCCCAGCATGTCTGCGAACGAAGAGCCCGGCTTTCCGGCCCACTGGCACAGACGTTTGGCGGGTTTCTTTTGAGTCGTTTCGTGCCACCACACAAGCGATGACGGAGCGTTGTCCACAGAATCGTTCGCAACTCCATGCGATGCGTTGCCGTATTCATGTCCGGCCGGCAGACCTGCCCGGTCTCAGTTATGAATACACTCGTAAGCAAATGCGCCTGAACCGACAACCGGATTGTCCGCGAAAGACATACTGGAGGTTCGCACAAAAAATGGCGAAGCACAGCCGGCGGCCGCCCCTGCCTGAAGAAAAGAACGGCGAGTGTGACGGCTCATGAAGAAACCCTGAAGCAGAATTCAGCTGATCGGAATGAGACGACTGCGTCTGGCTCAATACACGTCACGCGAAAAACTTTGAGGCTTTGGGATTTTCCGCGAACTGTATTTGTGATTCTGAGCGACTTACGAAAAATCTCGCCCATACGGCTCTTTAACCCAGGCCGGGCCGCTCATCTGAAACCTCAATCTGCCGGCCACCACGCTGGTTAAACGAGAGCTTCGCGGTTGATGCAGCCCATGATCCAATGATCAATCATGCGAGCTTCGTTGCTGGTTGGGTCGACCGGCAGATCATTGATGTCGACGTCCACTTTGACCCCGGCAGAACGCAGCAGTCGCACAGATTCTACTGTACCGCCCATTGTTTCGTGCGAACAGCTTCGAGCGACCGAAACCATCATCGGCTTACCACGCAGGTTCGTCAGGCGATCGGACTTCAGTGCGTCGGACTTGCCTGTCGGATCCAGCAGGACTGCGCCGGCGAACCATTCCGGTCGCTGGATCATTGTCTGCAGAGCCACGTCAGCCCCATGTCCGGAGCCGGCGAGGAAGATGCGTTCGCTGTGAATGTGGAACGCACGACGCAGGCGGCAGGTTGTCACATGCAGCAGATCCTGAAGTGGAACACTGCCGAACAGCAGAGAGGAACCGTCCCAGCGGAAACCGCCGGCAGTTTCGTGAACCGTGTTTCCTCGCAGAGCCAGTCCGATGTAGTTCTGAGAACTCACGGAGCCCATCACCTGTTCCAGCTGATCTTCGTCGTTGGCATCACTGTGGAACCAGATGACCAGCGGGTATGCGTATCGCTCTTCGTAACGCTCAGGCACGTAGATCGAGACTGGCCAGTCGGACTCCGCCACGCTCCCGGAATATCGAGATGGGGAATCGGCCGAATCCGACCACGCCTGATACATTTCGCGCAGTTCGGTGGGAAGCATCTCCACGTCCATGTCCGGCATCAGTGAGTCCAGTTCACCAGACGAGAACGACAGGCTTCGAACGCGATTAAACATTTGTATTACTTCCATGAAGGACATTATTTGTTGAGGAGAACGCAAAAAAAACTTGTCGAGAGCAGTCCTTGCCTCAACGTCGATCCAGTCTGACGCCCACACCAGCATCACGACTGAAATTCGGGAATCACTGTTCTGAGTTCCTTCAGAGGAAAGTGCTTCCCGGGACATGCGGTCGCTTTGACTGAAGCATGCCCCAATAACCGGCTCCGAGGAATCCCATGACGGGTCGCCAGAGTTTTGACCAGCTTTCGAATTGACTGCAACTGAGCGTCCGTTGGAGCAGTCTTTTCGAAATTTCCGATCAAACAAATACCAATTCCACGAGCATTGAACTGGGCGTCACCTGAATGAGCCCCATGAAGTTGTTCGTTCCAGCGGAAGGTGGCTTCCACTGCACCGTCCTTCAGTCCATGGCCATTACCGATCACAAAGTGATAGCCGATACCAAGCCATGCATTGCCGGACGAATCCTTTCGCTGACGATGTTCTTCATGAATTGAATTCACACTTCCAGACTCACTTGCCGAATGATGAATCACAATAAACTGCCAGGAAGTCTCTGGCACTTGTGCTCGCCATTCTGCATTCACTCCAGAATTATCCACCTGAGTTCTGTTGGCAGATAGTCCAGACACAACCTTGCCCGAAATACGCCACGGCCGGTGATCGTCCGCTTTCGTTGAGCGAAAGTTCACCAGAGCGGCGACCAGCACCGCAGGAAGAATCAAACCGACCGCAACTGTGGAGGCTCGCCAGAAACAGAGCCCTGAGCAGGATCTGTGATTTGATTTTCTGGACAAAGCCTTACCTTGCCTTCGATTAAACTCTCCGTCGCTGTTGCCCGAATATTCGATGCAATGGATGTCTTCGGAACCACACCACCGCCCGGAAATTCGCAGCCACAAAAGTGGACTCCCACGACTCTACAAGGGGCTCGGAAAGGTGTCAACGTCCGGTATTCCGTGCCGCGTTTCGAGCGATCTGCAGCGGCTTTTTGAGGTTTGATCGGGGCTGTTTGCGCAGAATTTGCGGGCTTGAAATTGGGCATACAAACAGCCCCGTTTACCCTGATCTTCCTAACCGTCATAACCTCAGCCATTTCGGGGATTTCGAAGGCGACGTTTGAACTTTGCCTTTAGTTTGGCGAGGCGACTGGAGATCCAGCCGGCCAGTGCATGTCAGACGCGTGCTCAACTCAATCAGCGACTCGGAAATCCGTCGCAAACCCCAGACGCTTCAGTTCTGAATGCCAGTCTTTGAAAGCGATCTACGTAAATTCGCCGCTTCGTCGGCGAAAATAACCCCGGCAGCAACGAACAAATTCGGTTCCGGGGGGAATTTGGAAGCGAAATGTCGCGAATATTGATGCCACCAAGGTCGTTCAGTCAGGCGGGCGGCAAATTGTTTCCGGAGTTTGCAGACGGGCGATGGCAATTCCTTGACCAAGAAAACGGGCAACCCAATAATCCTTCTCCACTCGGAAGGTCTTCCAACCTTTCAAACCGCATTTCTCTTACCTCGCGGGATTCTGCCAAGATGAAGCCGGACGAACTCAGTGAATTTCGGACAATGCTCAAACTCCTGCAGGCTCGACTGCGTGGCGATGTAGAGCAACTTCAGGAAGAAGCATTCGCGGGATCCGAAGCAGGAAATGAATCCCGCTCGTCCAATCACATGGCAGAAATGGGATCCGACGCGTGGGATCTGGACTTCTCGCTGCAGCTTGTCGAGAGCGATCAGGGAGTTCTGGAAGAGATCTCTCTTGCATTGAAAAAGGTTGACGCAGGCAGTTATGGCCTGTGTGAAGCGTGTCTTGACCTTGGAAAAGCGGAAGCCAAGGCTCGCATTCCGAAAGCCAGACTGCAGGCCATTCCGCACGCTCGCAATTGCATTGAATGCGAGCGAATTAAGGAAAACCGACGCTAATGGCCGCCTATCCACGGACTCGGATTGGTCTTTACGCCGTCATCACAGTCATTGCCCTTACCACAGATCTTCTCAGCAAGGGCATTGTCTTTTCGCGTCTGGGCGGCGTGTTTCAGGGCACAGGATGGCTGATCGATTCGTGGGTAAAGTTTGAACTGCACACAAGCCTGAATCCCGGTGCTCTGTGGGGCATGGGACAAGGTTTTGCTCCGGTCTTTGCGGCTCTGAGCGTAGTGGCCTTTGCAGGCATTAATTACTGGCTGTTCTTTCGCGGCGCTGCCGCCAGTTTGTGGCTCACGATCGCACTTGCGATGGTTTCCGGAGGCGCACTTGGGAACTGTTACGACCGACTGGGTTGGCACGGTGAACATTTTCCCAACGACGCGAAGCCGGCTCTGGCCGTACGCGACTTTTTACGTTTTCGATTCGGCAATTACGACTATCCAATCTTCAATATTGCCGATTCGTTTCTGGTTGCCGGGGCCATCATGCTCATGATTCAGTCCTTAAAGCAGGAGGACGACCCTGCCTCGACTGACCTCAAGCAATCGCCTGCGGCTTGAAGAGTTCCCGAGGACCAAACGAGGGAATCGCAAAAGCTTCTTGCGGAGACGTCCTTAGCAAGGCAGAATTCACCCGTCGTTCTGCATCGAACAAAATGGAGCGGCCTGTTCTGGCTTGAGGGATTAAGATAGTGACTGCATCTCGACAACGTATGGTGGTATTGGGCCAAACCGGCGCCGCTGTTCCACAGATCAGGCAACTGATTGAAGATCGGCTGGACGTGGTTTCCACCAACGAAGTTCAAATGCCGGATCTGTCCGCGGACTACCTGATTGTCGATAAAGCCGAATCCGATCTGATGTCGGACATTCAGGTTTGTGCGATGGGTCTGTTCAGCGCGCTGCCGGACGGAGTCGTGCTGCTGGACGAATCCTTTACGATCCTCTGGCACAACTCCACGTTTCGAAACATTCTCAAAGCAGAAGG
>QWOO01000025.1 GCA_003669615.1 Planctomycetota bacterium | reverse complement strand
TCGCCCACAGGCCCGTGCTGGACGTGTTTTCCGTCTTCTTTCCCGCCTGCGAAAACAAGGTGGCATCGACGATGAACACAAATCGACCACGCGTGGCTTCCATCTGCCGCATTGCCGCTCGCAGCGGTTCATTGAAGTCGTCTTTCTGCCAGCGCGGGCGTGCCAGAAAACGAGCCAACTGGCCACGATGGATCGATTCGGAAGCAATCACGGCGGCGGCCGACGAACACGACATTCGCCCGCAATGCAGCATGAAGGCCAATGTTTTGCAATACCAGTCTACAAAAGCAATTTCAAATAGCGCAACTTCACAAAGCGTGAGCGAGGGATCTATCTGATCACTGGCGAAACCTTTATACGCAATCCTTCGCTAACGCTTCGGGTTGGGGCAGTCGCGAATGCACAACTACAAAACTAACGCTTCGGCTTGTGATAAACGGAACTGAATAAGTGGAAGCTATTTCGGGACTGTTCCTAAGCCACGCCCTGAAAGCCCATGGCCGTGAAGCGTGCCATCTCAATGGCGTCGAGAATCTTGAGTGCGATGATCGAGTCGAAACTAATGATGACTCGACGTGACCCCAGCGCGTCAGGGGTTTTTCGTTCAATCAGGATCAAATCGCCGGACAACATATAACTGACGAACTGAATCTGTTCACCAAATGTTGTCACAATCAGGCCGGTGCGCGGAATGCTGACCGGCCACTCCGCGAAAATTCGCCGCATGTCTTTGGTGCTTGTCGAACTCATAGCCGTCCCCTTGTAAATCCAAGTGCAATGTCTCTTGTTGCAGTTTCGGTCGCTGCTTGGCCAAGACTGCAATCCAAGCCCTCCGAGCGGTAAATGCAACCTGACCACTCCGGCGTTACCGTGGATGTCATCGGCATAACCGGAAACTGCGGGATGTCTGGTTCGGTCGAGGACGTTAAACGGACGCGGCACCTAAATCTCGCAAGTTTTGATTCACTATTCCGATAATGGAAGATGCGATCACTTTCCCTGGATGATTCATCGCACGCAATCTCACCACTGGGTTTAACGGACGACCGTGGCGGCAAGCAGTACACCCACTTTTGACTGGAAAGCATTAAGTGCCAGTTCGGTGGCTTCGGTGAAAGCAGAACTGCTTCCCCAGGCCGTCGACCTGCCCGCGCTGCCTCACGCCGTCACCGAGTTTGTGCAGCGGTCCGCCAATCCCAACTTTAACGTCGCGGAACTTGCGGCCATCGTGGAAAAAGATTCCGCGCTGACCGTCGAACTACTCAAGCACGTAAATTGCGCGATCTACGCGATGAAGCAGCCGGTTCGTTCCGTGAAGGACGCCATTGTTCACATCGGGATCAACCCGGCGAGATTGCATCTGCTGGCGGTAGGTATGAAGGCGGCGACACGAGCCCTGCAGACCAAGCTGATTAATCAGCGTAACTTCTGGAATGAATCTCTTCAAAAGGCCTTATTCGCCAGAGAGATCGCCAAACGAATGCGTCTGGATCCCAATCTCGCGTTTCTCGGCGGATTGCTGCAGGACTACATTTTGCCCGTGCTGACCAATACGCACGACAAGCTCTATCTTGAGTATCTCTCTGCTGCCGCCGACAATCCCACGGAGGATATTGTGGACTGGGAGCGACGAGTGTTCGGCTGGGACCACACCTCCGCCGGCGCTTACTTTGCGGCGCAATGGCATTTTCCCGACGATCTGCTGTGCGGCATTTTTTTCCATCATTCACTGGCATCAACGCTTCAGGAACCGAACGCGGAATTCTTCAAGCTGTTTCCCATCGCACTGGCATCATTGCTGCCCGACCAGCTGCGGCAATCACCGCACGGCTTTCAGACTCTTGTCAAAGTCGCACGCAGTTGCAGTGCTCTGGATCTGCAGACCGTTTGCAAAACGGTTGATGAAGAGCAGATGAAGCTCGCCGAGGGATACGAAATCCCAAACCATCTCAGCCAGCTGCTCATACAGACTCAACGCACCCTGGAGAAAGCGGGCGAGTAAAGCAGCGTGCACGCCATCGTCCTGAGAATGCGATCGGTCCCGAAGACTCTCGCGTTAAGCGACTACATGTGCGACATTCATCGTGCAAGGCTCAGCATGACGGACCACGCAATCGCTTTCGAAAGTTGCGAGTTTAGCGCATGAAGCAGACCGTGGTCGCATACGCACAACTTCAAAACTGACGCTACCGGGTGCGCGATTCATTACGAGATAAGATCCCGTATACAGGCCGTTTCTGAACGGGATTACACAATCCACTATTCCTGCGCCTGACCGAACTTTCGAATCGTACGAGTCGGTCGGTTTCGGCTGCGGAAGGCTTCGAAATCTTCAACCTTATACTCGGGAAGAACGGTGTTGATCCGCTTTTCGATGTTGGTCAGCTCTCCGCCCTGCTGGAGAGTTACAAACGTGATCGCGCGTCCATTTTCCGCGGAGGACAGACGACCGGTTCGCCCCACACGATGCACGTAGTCATCGCAGTATTCAGGGATGTCAAAGTTGATGATGTGAGAAATGCCGCTCACGTCGATCCCTCGACCAACAACATCAGTGGCAATCAGCAGGCGAATCTCGCCGGCCCGCAACGCCTTGATGACTCGATCGCGTTTGCGCTGAGGCAGGTCGCCGTGAATCGCCGCAATTCGATCAGACTTAAGTCTCTTGGAAAACTTCAGGTGCAGAGCGTCCGCGCCGCGTTTTGTGCGAGTGAATACGATGGCCTGACTGGGCTTTTCTTTCGCGAGCACTCGCAGCAGCAACGCTGTCTTACGATCTTCATCGACCGTGATGTAGTACTGTTCAATGGTGTCTACAACGACTCCGTCTTCTGACAGGTCCACCATCTGTGGCTGAACCATGTACTTCTGAGCCAGCTTCTCGACGGGAGCCGGCAGCGTGGCTGACAGCAGCAAAGTCTGGCGTTCTTCAGGGCACGATTTCAGAATGCGTTCGATGTCGGGACGGAATCCGATGTCGAGCATACGGTCGGCTTCGTCCAGCACGACCACAATCAGATGCTGCAGTTTCAAATGCTGACGACGGAGCAAATCGATTACGCGACCTGGTGTTCCGATGACAGCCTGAGCGCCTGCTTCCAGGTCTTCGATCTGCTTCCCAATCGGACGGCCACCCGTGGCCAAAGCGAACCGCAGCTTTTCGCCACCGGCCAGCTTCTTTGATTCGGCATAAACCTGCTCGCTCAATTCGCGAGTTGGTGCCATCACCAATACCTGAACCTTCGGCTTGGAAAGGTCCACGCGTTCCAATGCTGGCAGCATGAACGCTGCCGTCTTTCCGGTACCCGTGCGCGCCTGACCGATACAGTCACGGCCGGTCAGCGCGACCGGAATGAAGGCCGATTGAATCGGACTTGGCTTTTCGTAGCCGATCTTATTGAGTTGTTTCAGTGTGGAGGCCTTGAGCCCCAATTGTTCGAACGTAGTGGTCAACACAACTTCCAGTGCATTTCCAGGATCATTCGCCACTCATAAAGAATCCTGCGTTTCTGTCAGTCACTTCTGAAACATTGACGGAGATGACCAGCAGAACACGTGCGGCAGGATACAAAGGGAACGAATGGCGATGCGTTCCCCGCGATTTTTTCACAGATTCACTTTATGGAATCAGCATGTCCCCGTCAACACGCTCCAATCGACCGTCATAGCAATTGCGTCAACCGCACCCCGTCCGCCCGTGTAAACTGACAGAATAGCCCCCGCGCCGGCCGGATTTCCTCCGCAGGGTTGTGAAACATGAACTCCTGTGCGGGCACTGGGTTGGCTCTAAAATCTGTAAGGTTTCCTGAGTGAAGATTCGCTCGGCAACACAATTGGCTGTTTGTCGAGTTTCCAAATGTCTTCGTTACACTGGTCCGCTGTCGATCGTTTCCTGAGGCAGCCAGCACTTTGGCTGCTCCCTTCCCGCCAGATTTGGAGTTCTCATGCGTATCCCACGGCACTTCACCCTGTCGCTCTTCTACGCAGAGCGATTCCTGGTCGCACTTCTTTTGCTTACAGCGACCTCCACTACAATTCTCGTGGCTCAGGAAGGTCCCGGAGTTGTTTCTCGCCAGTTCATCTATGACGTAGCCCCGTATCCGGAATGCCATGCATCGACGATTGAGGAAACTCCGAAAGGACTTATCGCAGCATGGTTCGGCGGAACCGGTGAGAAGTTTCCGGACGTTGGAATCTGGGTTTCACGACACGTCGACGGGAAATGGACAGAATCGGTCGAAGTCGCAAATGGGATTCAATACACCCTGGCCGATGGCAAGGTGCACCGACATCCCACATGGAATCCTGTTCTCTTTCAAATGCCGGGCGGCCCGCTGTTACTGTTCTGGAAGTGCGGCCCACGCCCCGACAACTGGTGGGGAATGATGTCACGTTCAACAGACGATGGCGTCTCATGGTCGGTAGCCGAGCGTCTTCCCGAACATATCGACGGCCCGGTTCGAAATAAGCCTGTGCTGCTTTCCAACGGCTCGCTGCTTTGTGGAAGCAGCACAGAACATGAAGGCTGGCGAGTACACTTCGAACTGACATCCGATAAGGGCCGAACATGGACGCGAACTCCGGCCATTCATGATGGCAAGACAGTGGGCGCGATTCAGCCAACATTATTAAGACACCCTGATGGCTCTATTCAGGCTCTGTGCCGAAATCAGGACGGCGCGGGGAAAATCCTGACCACGACTTCAACGGACAACGGACTCACATGGTCCGAGCTGACACCGATTCATCTGCCAAATCCCAACAGCGGGATTGATGGTGTGACGCTGGCTGATGGGCGGCATCTGCTTGTCTACAATCACACAAATCGTCGATCCGGAACTCCTCAAGCACGCGAAATGATGAACATCGCGCTCAGCGACGACGGAATCCACTGGAAGGCCGCCTTGACACTCGACAACGAACCGAAGGCAGAGTTCTCCTATCCGGCCGTCATTCAGTCAAAAGATGGGATGGTTCATGTGACCTACACATGGAAACGCCAGAGAATGACTCACATTGTGTTGGATCCGTCAAAACTTGTACAAAAGGAAATGATTGACGGAGCGTGGCCAAAGGATTGATCAACGCTGCTTCCGGATTCAGCGACCGAGGCTGCCGCGATATTGATCGCGACGGCCTTGTGCTGGAAACCCTAATGACGCTTTGAACATCGTGCCGCTGTTTGAAAAGGCAGTGCTGCACTGCTGAAGTGCGACTGGTGACACTGTTCACCTTCAAGTTTCGTAACAACTGTCCAGAACACAGAAAGAAAGTGAGAAACCATGCGCTGACCTGCCCCTCAGTGGCATGCTTTGGCTCGAACTTTGCCTTAGTGATCCGCAGTCACTCCGTCATCCGATGGAATCTGCTTATTGCAAAAGGAATTGAGCCATGATCAGTAAAATCGTCCGCAGTGCTGCTCGGAACCATTTTCTTAAGACCTATTGGTTCCAGCTTTCCATGCTCCTGATAACTGCCGTATCCCTGTATGACACTTATCTGATTTACTATTTTGAATCAGAGATTGTCAGCATGGAAGAGAACCCTCTGGGTTGCTGGCTGCTGAAAGTGGGCGATGGACAAATCGGCATCTTTATCCGCACAAAAC
>QWOO01000254.1 GCA_003669615.1 Planctomycetota bacterium | reverse complement strand
CGGAACCGCTGGAAGCCGGGTAGGTGAAATCGCGTTCTTTCGTGATCGCCAGTGATTCCCAAATGCCATCTGGCTGATAAGGATAAACGGGAATGCCGCCGATCTTTGAATTCAACAGTTCCGCCGCAGACAGAACCCAATCGCGTAAAATCATTGACGGCATGCGAAATCGGCTGGCCCGCGCCAACAGCCGGTTCTCCGGATCATGAATTTTGTGCTCTTCGGTCACCTTGCTCGACTGGCGATAAGTGGCACTCGTCACAATCAGCCGGTGCATATGCTTCATGCTCCAGCCGGACTCACGAAATTCCACCGCAAGCCAATCCAGCAGAGGGCCGTGCAGCGGGAACTCGCTTTGCACACCAAAGTCCTCGGCCGTTCGAATCAACCCGGTTCCGAAGAAATGCTGCCACATCCGATTGACCTGCACTCGCGCCGTCAGAGGATGCTCGGGCGATACCAGCCACTGCGCGAAACCCAGGCGGTTCTGTGGAGCATCATTGGGCATCGCCGGCAGAAATGCGGGTGTTGCAAAGGAGACTTTTTCCGTCGGATTCAGGTACTCTCCCCGCGACAGAATTTTGGTCTCGCGCGGTTGAGCGTCGCTCATGATCATGACGCGTGGCCAATGATCGGCACGATAGCCGGCCTGCTGTTTACGGAGTTCGTCCTTGAGTTTGATTGCCGGATACTTGTCCGCAATCGTCGGCTGAATTTTCTCGTCAAAGTGTTTGCGAAGATCGGTGCCCAGCGTCTTCTTTTCGTCCTCGGAACGTTCCGCTTCTGGTTTTCTGAGCAGTGCGACGATGGCTTCGGAAAGTCCGGTTCCATCAACGCCGTTTGCTGCCGTAAGACCATTTTTCCAGTTTTCAAATTCTGTATTCAACGCTGTCGCAGCCTCGGCATCCGCAGCGGCGATCTTTGCATCAAACTCTGCTATGCGGGACTTGTTCTCTTCCGTCGGAACTTCCAAAATTGGATCCGCAACACGTATACGCGACGAGAAATACTGCGGTGTTCCCGACTCGGGAACGCGGTTAAATGCATCCAGCAGGCTGTAGTAATCTTTTTGGGTGATCGGGTCGTACTTGTGGTCATGACATTGAGCACAGTTCATGGTCAGGCCAAGCCATGTGGTAGAAGTGGTTTCCATACGGTCAAACAGGATGACCCAGCGTTGCTCTTCCGCGATTGCGCCGCCTTCGCCATTCAGCAGATGATTGCGATTAAAGCCGCTGGCGATTTTCTGTTCCTGCGTCGCTTCGGGAAGCAAGTCGCCGGCCAGTTGCCAGATCGTGAACTGGTCAAATGGCAGGTCCTCATTCATTGCCTTCACGACCCAGTCGCGCCAGAGCCACTGCCAGGTATCTCCGTCCTGTTGAAAGCCGTTACTGTCTGCGTAGCGAGCAGCATCCAGCCAGCTGAGTGCCATGCGTTCGCCGTAGTGAGGACTGGCCAGCAGGCGGTCCACGACGGTTTCGAAAGCTTTCGGATCCGGATCGTTCACGAATGCATCGACTTCTGCGGGAGTGGGTGGCAATCCCGTCAGGTCGGCATGCAGACGTCGAATCAGTGTCGCTCGATCCGCCTCGGGGGACGGATGCAGGCCAGCGGATTCAAGCCTCGCCAGCACAAATCGATCGATCGCATTGTGAGCCCATTCGGGATTTTGAACTGCGGGTTCCGGAGAGCGCTGAGGCGTGACGAAGGCCCAGTGTTTCTGATAGACGGCACCCTCGGCGATCCACCTTTTCAGCAACGCCTTCTGTTCTTCGGAAAGCCTGCGGTTGGACTTTGGGGGGGGCATGAGTTCGTCAGGGTTTTCGGAATGAATGCGCTGCAGAAGTGAACTGCCCTCTGCGTCTTCTGGCACAATGGCTCCGGCCGCGATCGCTGCTTCGCGATCATCCAGACGCAGTTCGCCCTGACGTTTAGCGGGATCCTGTCCATGGCAGTAAAGGCAGTTTTCCGAAAGAATCGGGCGGATGTCTCGATTGAAATCCAGTGGTTGCTGAGCCTGTACAATCAGCATCATGCAGCACTGCAAAACTACGGACATCACACAGCGAAGAGCAAATCTTGGCATGGGATTAAGATCCAGCGGCAAGGCCAGATGACCTGGAGGGAGGCAGGATTTCTGTGATTGGGTTCACAGAAGCGGTGTCAGGAAGCATCTATCTTAAAGCGGCCGGCCGTCTAATTGAAGCATAAGTTGTTGAATACCCTCGGGAGGGAGACGCGGAAAAAGGCAAAAGCCTTGTGATTGTCGTATTCAAGCTGTTGGATGGATTGAATCCTGAATCGCAATTCGACATCCTTCGGCCGCCTGCAAACTTTCCTTGGTCAGCAGACCGAGGACTTTCGAACTGGAGATCGAAAAGTATGGGACGGATCCTTAGGGGGATTGTACTCGCGTTGCTGTTGCTGTTGCTGTTACTGGCTACCCCTGCGCAGGTGGCATGTGCCACTGATTCCGTGCGGAAAGCCGAGCACCCGGAAAGTGAGACGAAAGCGCCCTCCGCAGCGTGGATTTCGCAGCTCAATCGAAACGCCAGAATTCTGGATGAAGACATACCTCGCTGCATCAGTTTGTGCACCGAGACTATTGAGCAGGCACAGTTGGCAGGGGAAGACGCGGTCGTCGCTGCCGCCATGATGCAGCGTTCAGCCGCATATGCATGTCACTCAGGAATTGAACATGGGGTAGACGATTTTCGGGGTGCCCTGGAAATGTTTCCCGTCACCGTGACGGCCGACATTCAACTGCTGTTCACTCAGGCCCTGTTCTTCCGACAAAAATTATTGGGCGTTGAGCAGACGGCATTCATTCCAATCCCGGCCGAGATGGATCACGACGGTAAATACCTGGAAGTTGATCAAAGTATTCGCATGCGATTTCCGGTCAATGCACGTCGTTCACCTGTGCCACCAGTGCCATGGAATTTCTTGCGGAGAATCATCCGGTTGACTGCCTGCTGCTGGACATGATGATGCCAGTGGTGGATGGCCCGTCAGTGCTGGAAGAATTATCGAATAAGGGGATTCAGGTTCCTGTCGTGTTGATGAGCGGATATTCTTCGGGAAATCTGGGAGACTTCTCCAGGCTGCCGTTGGTCCGCGCGGTTTTACAAAAGCCGTTTCGGCCGGAAGATCTGATTGCCGTACTGCGGCGAGCAATGGCGGCCCCGGCAGACTCGACGGTGCGTGTAGAAACAAAAATAATCGGTGGACGTAACTGACGCGGTGCTCTGACAAACGCAGTGCACGCTAAGACGCAGTGAAACCGACAGGAGTGCGATTGTTCGATGAATGCCAAGGTAATTGACGGTAAGCGGATAGCGGAACAAACTCGAGAACACGTGGGCCAGGCTGCGCGGGAATTTCGAGAGAAGACGGGAATCGTGGCTCATCTGGCGGCCGTTCTTGTCGGCAATGATCCGGCCAGCGAAGTCTACGTGCGAAATAAAGAAAAGGCCTGCGAAAAGGCGGGGCTCGCCAGTACTCTGCATCGACTGCCGGCGACGACCACGCAACAGGAACTGCTCGACCTTGTGGCCCTTCTGAATGCAAACAAGGATGTTCACGGAATCCTTGTGCAGCTGCCACTTCCTCGACACATCGATTCCACAACGGTGCTTGACGCAATTCATCCGACCAAAGATGTGGACGCGTTCCATCCGGAGAATGTGGGCCTGATGCTTCAGGGCCGTCCGCGGTTTCTGCCCTGCACGCCAGCAGGTGTGATGAAGTTGCTGGAAGTTACACAGGTCCCGACCGCCGGACAGCATGCGGTTGTGATTGGCCGCAGCGACATTGTTGGCAAGCCGATGGCCGCTTTGCTGCTGCAAAAAGGAGTCGACGCAACCGTCACCGTCTGTCACAGCCGTACGAAGAACATTGGAGCAGTCTGCCGTGAGGCCGACATCATCATCGCGGCCCTTGGTATCCCCGAATTCGTGCGGGGTGAAATGATCAAGCCGGGAGCCGTCGTCATTGACGTGGGAATCAACCGAGTTGGCGATAAGCTCGTCGGTGACGTTCACTATGCCGAGGCTTGTGCGGTCGCCTCCGCGATTACTCCTGTGCCTGGCGGAGTCGGCCCGATGACCATCGCTATGCTGCTTCAAAATACGCTCAAAGCCGCTCAGTCGCTTTACAATCCAGCCGGTTGACCGTGCTTCCTGGGATCACTGCCTCCGCGGACGTCATTACTTTCTTTCGCTGCGGACTGGCTTGCGGCAAGAGCGGACGAACGTTGAATCGTGTGGCCCATTGCGGTCAGTTGGGGTCCGATGCTTCTGAACAATGACGGCTCCAGCAGCAGTTCATCGGGTGACCACTGGTGATGGAATCTTGCGGCTGAGACGGCCGTAGCCGGAGACATTTCGAAGACCGTCCGATTGAGCAGACTCTGCAACGTCGCGGTGATGATTCGAGGTCCACCGGATGCCCCGCAGGCATAAACAGCCTTGCCGTTCTCGATCACAAGCGTCGGCGTCATACTGCTCAACGGGCGTTTGCTCGGCTCAATGGCATTGGCCGGACTCTGGATCAATCCGAACGCATTGGGCTTTCCCGGGTTAGCTGTGAAGTCGTCCATCTGGTTGTTCAACAGAATGCCAAACTCCGGTACGACGACAAAGCTGCCAAATGTAAGGTTGATGGTTTCTGTGCAGGCCACGGCGTTGCCCTTGATATCCATCACAGAAAAATGGCTGGTGCCTCCGTCTGAGGGAAGAAAGAATCGCCCGTATTCGGCCATCGCGAGTGTCTTCCCCGGAACAATCTTCTGAGCGATCTGCTTTGCGTAGTCACGTTGCAGTAATTTCTCGACCGGCACTTTCACAAAGTCGGTGTCCCCGAGAAACTCGGCTCGATCAGCAAACGCGTGCTTCAGAGCTTCCGTGACGGTATGAACATACTCTGGAGAATTGTGTTTCAGCTGACGCAAAGATTGACCGTTCTGCGATTCCCATTCTTCAAGACTCTGCAAAGTCTGCAACAGAGCAATTCCGCCACTGGACGGAGGAGGCATGCTGACAATCTGACGCTGCTGAAATTGAGCCGTGAGTGTTTCTCGCGGTGTCGGTTCGTAGCTGACAAGGTCCGTCAGCGTCATGACGCCGGATTCGGCTGCGACTGTTTTTACCATGGACTCTGCAACCTCCCCTTTATAGAAACCGGAGGCTCCTCGCGCTGCAATCGCCTCCAGTGTGGGCAACTGCGGTGAAAAGAAACGGTCGCCATTCTTCCATGGCTGACCATCGTTCAGGTAAAGCTTTCGAAGTAACGAAAATCGAACCTCATAGTCTTTGTGCTTTTTGAGTTTCTCCAGCGTCGAGGCCTGAACTTCCTGATCGTGAACATCAATTTCGACACCGTTGCGACACAGATCAATGGCCGGCTGAACGAGCGTCGCAATCGGCAAGGTGCCGTATTTTTCTGCTGCGTAACACAAGCCGGCCACGTTTCCTGGAACTCCCGCCGCAAGTCCGCCGCGAACACTGCGCGGCTCGTCTGGGCTGCCATCTTCAAACATTTTGGTGGTGACTGCCTGAGGCGCGCGTTCACGATAATCGATGGCGACGGACTGCTGCAGGTTGGTGTCCCAGATCACCATGAATCCACCGCCTCCGATGCCGCAGCTGGCCGGTCGAACGACAGAGAGTGCAAACGACGTGGCCACGGCCGCATCAACCACATTGCCGCCCTGACGCAGGATTTTGGCCCCAGCCTCACTTGCCTCGGGATGATCGGCAGCGACGACTGCGTGCTGAAAGCGGATTTCCTGAGCCGTTGCGGGACTGCGGAACGGGGATATCCAAAGTGCCAGAAAACAGGTGGCAGTTCGGATGAAAGCTGAATACTTCATGGAAGCCATTGAGCACCCATCGGCAGGAGTTCAGTTCAGATTGTTCTATGAAAAAAGCCCGGCGTCATGTTAACGCCGGGCTTTGCTATTGAGTGTGACAGACTTCCAGGATTACTCCTGAGAATCGATCAGATGGATCTCGAAGATCAGTGTGGAGTTCTTGCCGATCTCGCCAGGACCGTTTTCGCCATAGGCCAGTTCGCTTGGGATAAACAGTCGGTAGTGTGAGCCGACTTTCATCAGCTGCAGGGCTTCAGTCCAGCCCTTGATTACCTGAGTCACACCGAAAGACACAGGCTCGTCTTTCTCACCAGGCGCGTCGCCTTCGTAAGAACTGTCGAAGACTGTGCCGTCGATCAGAGTGCCACGGTAATGAGTGCTGACCTTGCTGGCTTTGGTTGGAACGGCGCCGTCGCCTTCTTTGAGGACCAGATACTGCAGGCCCGACTTGGTAACTTTGACGCCTTCTTTTTTCTTGTTCTCTTCAAGAAAAGTTTTGCCAGCTTCCAGGTTCCTGGATCCCTTTTCAGCTTCTTTCTTCATCATTTCTTCGCGAATCGCGGCGAACACTTCCGTGACCTCTTCTTCTGACAGTACCGACTTGGTACCTGACAGTGCGGCAGCAATGCCCTGCGCGATAGTCTTAGGATCGAGTTCCAGACCCTGACGCTTCAGGTCTTTGCCAATGTTGTAGCCGATTGCGTAACTGGCTTTATCGAGGGTAGTTTCCAATTTCGGAGCTTCTTCTTTGGCAGGAGCTTCTTCCTGCGCACTTACGGTGATTGTGGACAAAAGGAGGACAGCAGAAAACAAGCACAACACAGGACGAATGAACATGAGTCAACGAACTCCATCAGAGCGGTCACAGACCCTCACAACATGACAGCGCCAGGCGCGGCCGCGGGCGAAAGGGCAAAAGCAGACTGACGACAAGAAGTCAGGCTGTGCAGTCGAAGCATCGGGCGGGGAAGCGGAGGCAGGTGCCGCAGAATCCTCACGAAGGATCACCGCAGAAGATCGTCACTATGACGAAATTTTGCGGTGTTTCAATTCCGGAGTCGACCATTTGTGGATGATCTCAAAGTCAAACGACAACGGAGAGGTCATCTGTTACATTTTGACTGGCGGTCGTTGTCGCAGGGGTGAAACCCACCTTTATTTTGCCCTTTGTAGCGTCAACTTGTTCCGCACGACCACAATCCAGGCCCCCGGCCATGTGGTGTTACTTGGATAGTTTTGAGAATGATTTGGGCAGGATCTGTTATGCGTTTTACGGCCGTTCTTCTTGTACTTTGCGCACTTCCGCTTCTCTCTGACGATGGTGCTGCCGGTGACTGGCCTTCGTGGCGCGGTCCCAATCGTGACGACATCTCGACGGAAACCGGCTTGCTGAAGCAATGGCCGGAGGGTGGTCCAAAGAAACTTTGGACCTCTAAAGATGCAGGGCTGGGCTATTCAGGCGTATCGGTTGTCGGCGATATGCTCTATACGATGGGCGCTGACGGGACGACGCCTGAATCCAAAGAGTTTGTTATCGCCCTGAATGTGAAGACCGGAGAAAAAATCTGGCAGACCAACATTGGCCCGTTCCTGGAAAACGGATGGGGCGGGGGGCCTCGCAGCACGCCGGCAGTGGCCGATGGACTGCTCGTCGCAATTGGCGGCAAGGGTGACGTGGTCTGTTTGTCAGTCACGGACGGTGCTGAAAAATGGCGAGCCAGTTTTACCGAATTGGGTGGGGCCATCCCAAGCTGGGGATATTGCGAATCGGCACTTATCGATGGTGACAAAGTGCTGGTGACACCGGGCGGAGCCAACGGGACTGTTGCCTGCTTTAATCTGAAGACCGGTGAGAAGCTGTGGCAGTCGACCGAGATCACAGTCAACGCACACTACTCGTCCATCCTTCCCGTGGATCACTTTGGCAAACGTCAATACATTCAGCTGACGGAATCAAAAGTCTTCGGAATCGACGGTGACGGCAAGCTGCTGTGGCAGCAGGATTTTCCGGGCCGCGTTGCTGTAATTCCCACCCCGATCTATAAAGACGGTTCTGTCTATGTGACGGCCGGGTACGGCGTGGGCTGCATGATGATCAATGTGACTGCCGACAATAAAGTGGAGAAGATTTACGAGAACAAAGTCATGAAGAACCATCATGGCGGCGTTGTTCTGATTGGCGACTTCATTTACGGACACAGCGATGCGACCGGGATGGTCTGCCAGAATTTGATGACCGGGGAACAAGTTTGGTCTGACGACAAGAAGAATGGCAGCAAGGGAGCTGTGGCCTGCGCCGACGGAATGCTCTACTGCCTTGAAGAAGAATCAGGCGACTGTTTTCTGGTGGAAGCCACTTCCGCGGGATACAAAGAAGTCAGCCGATTTAAGATGGATCCTCAGACGACTCAGCGAAATCCGCAGGGACGCATCTGGACTCATCCTGTCATCGCCAACGGCAAGCTTTATCTTCGCGATCAGGACGTTGTCAGCTGTTACGAGATCACTCCGTAAGCGGCGGCGATCTTTAGCCGCAATATTTGAAAAGAGCACTGGTATCCACCGGTGCTCTTTTTGTTTTCCGCGTGCCGGTTTTCAGCCGCTGTGAAACAGACTGATCTGCATCTGCATTCCAGGCTGGCTACGGGGCTGTCTGTGTGGGGATCTGATTTAGCAGTTCTTTAAGCTGGTTCACCTGGTCCGAAACAGCTCTGTCGCCCGAGTAAAGGTTCACTGCGGATTCGATGCACGTTCGAGTCTGTTCGAGAGTGGTACCGTCTGCAATTTCGGTTTTGACCTGTTCCAGCAACCTGGTCAGCAATTGAACGCGGCCAGTCGTCAGAGGATCCTTCTCCCACTTGGCAATGGTTTCGTTCAGGAAGCGAGTCAGATACACATTGCGAATGTCGCGAGCGGCGATGTCGCGAATAGCCTCCAGCTGTTCTCGAGCGGCGACGGGGTCACCCTGACTGAAATCATCAAATGCTTTACGAATCAGCCGCTGAAGTTCAGACGATTCGTCACGGCTGCCTTTGGGGTCGGCTGGCAGGGAATCACAGAAATCATACTGATCGGCCTGCGAGATCATGGCTTCAATCTCCTGCTTAGCAGCAGGCAGGGCATTAGAATCCAGCAGTGGCTGCAGCATTTCATCGCGAGCTCGGAGCCAGGCGTAGCTGGGCTCCTTCTCCAGAATGGCACGGGCCATCTTCAGCTGATCATCGGGATGCGTGACACTTCTGCGTTTCATCCAGACGCCGAACACAATGATCAGAGCGAGCAGTGTGACGAGAACGAAGATGTTGTCGAAGAATCGGCCAATCGGAGATTTCACGAGCGACGATGTAACGTCTTCACGAATCATATTGCGGACCATCGTGGCTGGTCCGGGATGGTGATTTCCGTCTTCTTCTTCCTGATCGTCCGGTGTAATCGTTGTGCCGGGCGCCAACCGTTCGACTGTTTCGGATTCGATCGTGTTTTCCACCAGCTCCATGCGAGTCCGGATTTGCTCCAGGCGCTTCATCACAACCAAAGCATCAGGAAGCCGTTTCGCAGGGTCTTTTTCCAGCAGCTGACAGACAAGTTCTTCCAGCAATCGCGGCAGTTCGGGCACGTAGCGGCTGGGCTTGTCGAACTGTCCGAACTGATGTTTCTGCAGAATGTCATTGGCGCTTGGGCCGGTAAACGGAGGCCGTCCGGTCAGCATGACGTACATGACCGCGCCGAGCGAATACAGATCGCTGCGCCGGCTGGCCCGCTGTCCTCGAGCCTGTTCGGGCGACATGTATTCGGCAGTACCAACCACGCCGCCAGTTCGTGTAAGGCGAGTGGAAGCAAACAGACTGGCGACGCCGAAGTCGGTCAGCTTCACCACACCCTCGCGAGTCAGCATCAGATTGCTGGGCTTCAGGTCACGATGCACAATGCCTGCGTCGTGAGCCGCTTTCAGGGCTGCCGCAATCTGCAGCGAAAACTGAATGACGTCTTTCCACGGAATGCGTTTGCGGTCTGTGATTTCTGACGTCAGAGTGACGCCGTTGACATATTCCATGGCGTAGTAAAACGTGCCATCGTTCGTCGCTCCGTCCTGAAACAGCTGCACGATATGCCGATTGGACAGCTGCCGCAGCGCATCGATCTCGCGAGAGAAGCGTTGCACAAAACCGTCTTCGCGTGCCATCGACGCCGGCAGAACCTTAATAGCCGCCTCCTGCCCGGTCGATTCGTGCACGCCGTGATAAACATTCCCCATCCCGCCCGCGCCGATCTTGCGATCAATCAGATACGGGCCAACTCGATCCGGATGCATGGAAAACTCGCTGAAGAGAAACCTTCGGAGATGAACGTCAGGGCGCACAGGACCCGCATCATACTCTGAAATGTCGCGGACCTTGAATCATTTTATTGGCGTGAATTGCAGAGTCGACCTGAATAGTGTTCCCATGCTGACGATTGTCCCCGCGCCACTGATCCGCCGGAAAATCTGAGTCAGTCTGCCGATTCCTGACAACTCAAGGAATATGGATAGAGTATCGGTGACGGGTGATGCTGGCTTCAGGGCTGCAATGTTCTAAAATACGCCGATGCCGCAGGACCGTGCGCGTCTTTTTCGTGACGGTTCTGGTCGCTGATAGCAAACACGGCGAGGCAGGATGTGGGTTGTTACGACAGGATTTCGATCCGCCGTCGTTTTTAGAAGCTAGATAAAGGAATGCAGGAATGAACCGCTTGAAGACGCTTGTCTGTATCGCTGCGTCATTGTTGATCACAGGCACTGGTTATAGTCTGGCACAGGATGCCGAGTTGCAGCCCGTTCGGGCGGTGGAAGGGATTTCCGAATACCAGCTGGAGAATGGTCTGCAGGTTTTGCTGTTTCCTGATAACTCCAGTCCCAAGGTCACTGTAAATCTGACTGTCTTTGTGGGGTCTCGCCATGAAGGATATGGCGAAGCCGGGATGGCCCATCTGCTGGAACACATGGTCTTTAAAGGCACGCCTTCGCAGTCCAACATTCCCGGTGCACTTCAGGAACGTGGGGCCGAGTTCAATGGTACCACCTGGCTGGACCGGACGAACTATTATGAAACCATGCCGGCGAGCGATGAGAATCTTGAGTTCGCAATTACGCTGGAAGCCGACCGAATGGTCAACAGCTTCATAAAAGCCGAAGATCTCGCATCGGAGATGACGGTTGTTCGCAATGAATTCGAACGAGGCGAAAATAGTCCTCAACGAGTACTCATGCAACGAGTCACTGCAGCTGCTTTTGAATGGCACAACTATGGCCAGACGACGATCGGAAATCGGGCTGATATTGAACGAGTTCCGGTAGAAAACCTGCGTCGGTTTTATCAGCGTTTCTATCAGCCAGACAATGCGATGCTGGTCATTGCGGGCAAGTTCGATCCCACGAAAGCTCTGGCCATGGTGCAGACGCACTTTGGCGCGCTGCCTCGACCGGAACGCGTGCTGGACAAAACATACACCGAAGAACCTCCGCAGGATGGCGAGCGGATGGTGACGCTGCGTCGAGTTGGCGATGTGCCGCTGGGAGCCGTGCTGTATCACATTCCTGCGGGCGGTCATCCGGACTTTCCTGCGATCGATGTTTTATCGACGGTGATGACCAGCGAACCGGCCGGTCGCTTGTATGAAGCCCTGGTAAAACGACGGGTAGCCGCCGGTGTGTATGGGATGACGTTTGCACTGCACGATCCAGGCGTGTTACTGATCATGGCCGAATCGTCGCAGGGAACGGACGGTCCAACGCTCCTTCAAAATCTTATTGAATCTACCGAAGGAACAGCGGACAAGGCGTTCACTCCGGAAGAAATCGAACGGGCTCGTTCGGAGCTTTTGCGACAGCGTGAACTGCAGGTCGCGAACTCCCAGTCTGTAGCGATTGAGCTCAGCGACTGGGCCGCTCAGGGTGACTGGCGGTTGTTCTTTCTCTATCGAGACCGGCTGGAAAAAGTTTCGGCTGATGATGTCACACGCGTCGCCGGTCAGTATCTCATTCGAAACAATCGCACCGCCGGATTGTTTGAGCCTACTAAGTCGCCGGAACGCGCAACAGTCCCGGCAACACCCGATCTTGCGGAGATGATCGGCGACTACAAGGGACGATCCGATATCGCTCAGGGCGAAGAATTCGATGCGTCTCCGCTGGCGATCGAAGCTCGCCTGGCGCGATCGGTGCTGGGTTCGGGCATGAAGGTTACGTTGCTGCCCAAGAAGACTCGCGGATCCATGGCGACACTGCGAATCAATCTGCGATACGGCAATGTGGAGGCATTGAAAGGGCTGTCGATTGCCTCGCAGTTACTGCCGGAAATGCTGAATCGTGGTTCCGAAAATATGACTCGTCAGGAGATCAGCGACCAGCTCAATAACTATCGAGCTCAGATGCGAGTTTCCGGAGCCCCAGGCACCTTGTCAGTCAGTGTTCAGACAAGCCGGGAAAACCTGGTGCCTGTGCTGCGGATTGTTGACGAAGTGCTGCGTCGTCCAGTGTTTCCGGCTGAAGAGCTGGACATCATTCGCGAAGAACAGGTGGCCGGTTTGAATCAGCAGAGTTCTGATCCTGTGTCGATCGCAATGACAGCTGTCAGCCAGAAAATTTCGCCGTATCCACCAGACGATCCACGCTACGTGGCATCGCCGAAGGAAGAGGTGGAAATGGTCAAGGCTGTGACTGCAGAACAGATTCGAAAGGTCTACAAAGACATGCTTTCATCTGCTGTGGGAGAACTGACGATCGTCGGTGACTTTGATCCGGAACTCGTTGTTCCGGAGATCGAACAGTTTACGAAGGACTGGAATTCCGGCGTCAAGTTCGAACGACTGGCCAAGGAATCCGTCAACAACGAACAAGGCGAGATGCAGACGATTGTGACACCGGACAAGGCGAATGCCGCCTATGTTGCGGCGATGACAATTCCGATGCGCGACAGTCATCCGGACTACGCGGCGCTTTCGATTGGCAACTTCATTCTGGGCAGCAGTGGCCTGTCATCGCGACTGGGCGACCGTGTCCGTCAGAAAGACGGCCTGTCGTATACGATTCAGTCGAGCCTGCAGCCGTCTGCTGTGGATGAACGAACCACGTTCTTCTTGTTCGCCATCTCCAATCCTGAAAACGCGACCAAGGTCCACGACGCGATTCAGGATGAGCTGTCTCGTCTGCTGAAAGACGGGATCACTCCTGAGGAACTGGAAGCCGCGAAGGCCGGCTATCTGCAGGAACAGCAGGTTAATCGCACGGAAGATCGTGCCATCGCTCAGATGCTGGAAACGTATGCGTTCATCGGTCGAGACATGAAGTATGTGGATGCATTTGAAAAGCGTATCAGTGAACTGACCGTGGACGATGTCAACGCGGCTCTGCGAAAGCATATCGATCCAAAGCGGTTGTTCATTGTGTCGGCCGGCGACTTCCAGAAAGCCGAAAAGAAGTAGTTCGAACACTTGATTCCATTTTTCAGGTGTGTGCACAAACTGAAGCCGGAGCTTAGCTCCGGCTTCAGTCGTTTCAAGATCGCCGATTGTACCGTTGATCGCCGGTTTTCATGGGATTGTGGAGCAAAGATGTTTCTGCCGACTGCCGCCTCTATTTAACATGTGAACACACTTCTCTGCGTTTTCTTCCTGCCCACCTCATTCAATTCCACTGAAATTTGTCATGCGAAAAACATCGCCCGCGACCGTCTTAACGGCCGCACTCAGCCTTCTGCTTGTTCTGCCATCACTGGCCGCTGAAGATCAGGCTGTGGATTCCAGTCGCTTTGAAGTCACGGTCCTGGCCACCGGTCTGATCCAGCCGATGGAGATGGACGTTGCGCCCGATGGAACGGTGTTTTTCATCGAGCTGAATGGCAAGCTGAAATCGATACATCCAGCGACGCATGAGATATCGCTGGTCGGTGAGCTGACGATCACAACCGAGCAGGAAAATGGTCTGATCGGTCTTGCGCTGGATCCGAATTTTGCGGAGACTCAATGGATCTTCCTGCAGTATTCTCCTCCCACGTTTTCGGGTCAGCATATCAGCCGCTTTACGCTGGTGAATGGAAAGCTGGACCCTGCGTCGGAGAAAATTCTGCTGACCTTTGAAGAGCAGCGTAAGGAATGCTGTCACCATGCCGGATCCCTGCACTTCGGTCCGCGCGGTGAGCTGTTTATAGCGACGGGTGACAACACGCATCCGCACGGAGATTCTCAGGGATATGCGCCCATCGACGAGCGTCCGGAACGAGCTCCCTGGGACGCTCAAAAATCGTCAGCCAATACGCACAGCTACAACGGAAAAATCCTGCGAATCAAGCCGACACCGGAAGGAGGCTGTGAAATTCCGGACGGGAATTTGTTTCCCAAAGACGGCTCGAAAGGAAGACCAGAGATTTATGCGATGGGTTGTCGCAATCCTTGGCGCATGACGGTGGATTCAAAGACCGGCTATGTCTACTGGGGTGAAGTGGGCCCGGATGCCAACGGCGACGGTGAACGTGGGCCGCGCGGCTACGACGAAATCAATCAGGCTCGCACCGCTGGCAACTTTGGCTGGCCCTATTTCATTGCCAACAACCTGCCATACGCGGACGTCGATTTTGCGACTGGAGCAATCGGGCCGTTGTACGATCTGATGGCACCGAAGAATGAATCGCCCAACAACACGGGTGAAAAGATTCTGCCGGCGCCGACCTCCGCGTTTCTCTACTATCCGTACGGGGCGTCTGAGAAGTTTCCGGAACTGGGCACAGGCGGTCGTTCGGCCTGTGCGGGGCCGGTCTGTCATTTTTCTCAGGACATGAACTCGACAGTCAAGTTTCCGTCAGGATACGACCGGTGTCTGTTCATCTATGAGTGGACTCGTCACTGGATCAAGGTTGTTCATCTGGATGACAACAATGACGTGAAATCCATTGAACCGTTCATGCCCGATCACAAATTTGTCCGACCGGTGGATATGGCTTTCGGGCCCGAAGGCGCACTGTATGTCATGGAATATGGTGAAACCTGGGGCGTCAATGCGGACGCGAGGCTGGTCCGGATTGACTATGTGCGAGGCAATCGTGCACCGGTCGCAGTCGCATCGGTCGAAAATAATATTGGAAGACCGCCTCTTCAGGTGTCTTTGTCCAGCAAAGGTTCGTTCGATAAAGATGCGGGCGACACTTTGAAACTTGAATGGCGTCTGATCAATGCGGCTGATCCTGCCGCCGTTCCGAAGTTGCTATCCAACGAAGCAGATCCAAAAGTCACCATTGAAGAATCAGGAGTCTTCAATGTAGAACTTGTCGTCACGGATTCTTCCGGGGTCAGTCGCGCGTCGGCGCTGCCCGTTCTGGTGGGAAATGAACGTCCGGTCATCAAATTCAACTCGCCGTTGTCGGGAGATTTCTTCGATGCGGATCAGCCTGTTCGTTACGATCTGACAGTCAGCGATGCCGAAGACGGTACAAACGATGAAGCTGCCATTGATGAGAGCAATGCGCGTCAGATTGATCCCGAATCGCCTGGCCGCGTGTCTGTCAATGCTGTGTTTGCAATGGGGCCTGTACCGTCAGCCGGCGGTGCGATGGAGTCTTCTGACCAGGGGCCTATGGGCATGCGGCGGATGAAGGGAAGCGATTGTTTCAACTGCCATTCGGTCGACCAGAAACGGGTGGGTCCGCCACTGCTGGATATCGCCAACAAGTATCGCGGAGTGGGCGGCGCGCTGGAGGCTTCTGTGCAGCGAGTGATGAAAGGTTCGACCGGTGTCTGGGGAAAGGTTCCCATGATTCCTCATTCGCATCATACGATCGATGAAGTTCGCGAGATGGTGGGTTGGGTTTACAGTCTGGAGCCGGGTGGGCTTGTCCGAGTCTTTCCGGGTTTCATCAATGAGATTCCAGTGTCGGCGGACGAAGCTGCAAAGCCCGGCCATTACAAGCTGGAAGCAAACTACGTCGATCTTGGAGCCGGTGGAATCCCGGCATTGAATGCTTCGGCAGTGGTTTATCTTCGACCACGGCTGGTGGAAGCAGAGACGGCCGAGGAGATTCAGGGCTCTCAGGTTCTTGGGTCGGGTAACGCTGGCGGAGGTAAATTTATCGGCTCCATTTCGCACGGACATTTTCTGCGATTCCGTGAAGTGTCGATGGATCGAGTTCGTCATCTGATCCTGCGAATTGCGTCAGCGGGAGCCGGCGGTTCGATCGAGGTACGATTGGATCAGCCGGATGGTCAGCTGCTGGCCTCGACGGAAATTGAAGTCAACGGTCAGTGGGAACAGTTTTACGATCGCACGGTTGAACTGCCGGCGATTGAAGGCCGCCACGATGTGATTGTTCGCTTCGTACATCCACAAGAGGCTGGTGGCCTGATGAATCTGGACTCCGTCACTTTCCAGCCGTAGCAGTCAGGCGGCAGCACTCAGGCGGCCGTAGCGTAAAAGCCCTGGATTTTTCGCGTTGTCAACGACTGCGTGTGAGCGGGGATACAGGTTCATCGGCGGAAGAAGCGGTCAGCACTGTCTGTTCAGTTCCGCCGGCGAACTGGATTCGACATACTCCATGCTCTGCGATTCAGGACATTTCTTTCGTCCCCTGCCTTGACTGAAAATGGAACCAACCATGCTCACGCGTCGGATGTTTTTGGGAACCGGCTGCACCGGACTAGCGGCCGTCGGACTTCTGCCAGAAGTACTTTTTGGCGCCCCAGATGAAGGAGCCGCTCGAAAGCGAATGGCCATCCTCACAACAGAATGGCGTTATCATTCGCACGCCTGGCATATGGGAGAACGGTTTCTTGTTGGGTATCCCATTCACGGCAAGTGGCATAAACCTGCGATCGATGTGGTGGCTGCGTATGTCGATCAGTTTCCGGAGAACGATCTGAGTCGAAAGCGATCGGAAGAATTTGGATTTCCGATTTACAAGTCCGTGGCTGAGGCCCTGCGATGCGGAGGAGAAAAGCTGGCCGTCGATGCCGTACTGATTATTGGCGAGCACGGCAACTACGAGAAAAGCGAATATGAACAGACGAAGTATCCTCGCTATGAACTGTTCAAGCAGGTCACGGATGTGTTTCGGAAGGATGGTCGTTCGGTTCCTGTTTTCAATGATAAGCATTTGTCATGGAAGTGGGACTGGGCGAAAGAGATGTATGATCTTTCGCATGAACTGAACTTTGCGTTTTGTGCAGGCTCGTCGCTGCCCGGAACCTGGCGGTTGCCGTCAGTGGATATGCCATTGGGAGCCAAAGTTGATGAAATGATGTGCGTCGCGATGGGCGGAATCGACAGCTACGACTTCCATGCGCTTGAAGTCATTCAGTGCATGGCCGAGCGACGCGAAGGTGGAGAAACGGGAGTCTCTGCCGTCCATGGTCTCCGCGGTGACTCCGTCTGGGCTGCGATGGAAACGGGAAGCTGGGCGAAAGGTGGATGGTCGCCCGAACTGTTTGAAGCGTGCCTGACTCGCAGCCAGACACTCGCTCAGCCGGAAACCTACAGTCACCGTTATCCGACCGTTGCGCAGATGAAAGAATGGGTCAAAGAGCCTGTCGCTTATCGTATCGAGTATACCGATGGCACGAAGGCGACTATGTTGCTGATGAACGGGCTTGTGGGTGACTTCACATTTGCCGCTCAGTTGAAAGGAAAGCCCGAGCCGCTGTCGACTCTGTTCTATCTGCCACCGGTACCCAATGTGGCTTACTCCGCGGAGCTCATGGCCAAAGCGGAATCGACGTTCGTCAATCGAAAAGCGGCGTGTCCACTGGAACGCACGTTACTGACAACGGGACTTGTCGAAGCCGGATGTCAGTCCATTGGGAAGGGCGTTCGCATGGAGACACCGCATCTGGCCATCCGCTACAGTGCGCCAGCGGAATCGCAGTTTGCTCAACATTAATCGGGACGATCTCTGTCACAGAACCAGGGCCGTGCGTCGAGCGTGAGCAGCAGACTGTTGCTCACGCTGCGTTCGGCAGTGCAGCACCTTGGGAGGGAATCGACCACGTCGCTGGATATGTGCGAACGATCTCTGCAGCGGCGTTTGAGTCGCCGGCCATCATTCGTCGGCCAATGTCTTCCAGTCGATTCATTTCCAACTGCAGAAGTTCGGCCTGTGTGGCCATGGCTTCACGCGGCAGATCTTCAGGAATGACCATCGGTGTTCCAGCGATCAGCAGCACTTTAGAGAACGGTTTGGGCAGGATCATATCAGTCCAGCTTCCGTTTACGGACCAGAAGCGATCCGCCAGCAGCGCGCAGGGAACCACCGGTCGGCCGGATCGGGACGAAATATAGATGATGCCTTCTTTCATCTGATGACGTGGCCCGCGAGGACCATCAGGGGTCATCGCCAGATGCATTTCCGGCAGGCTCAGGATTTCACGCACAGCCTCAAGGCCGCCGCGACTTGTGCTGCCTCGTACCGGACGAATCCCGGCCATCATAACGGAATCCGCGAGGTAACTTCCGTCGCGGTGTTGACTGATCAGTCCCGCCAGATTGAAGGTCTCGAGTGAAAAGGCGGCCAGCACAATGTGATCGTGCCACATGCAGAACGTGTATCGCTGAATCCCTTTCGGACGCACATACGGCGTTCCCTCGGGCGCGATGTTTTTATGTTCCACTTTGATGGTAAGGAACAGCAGGCGAAGGCAGAATGTCGCGAACCACGACATCGCCAGATTTAGCCATCGAGAACGGATCTTCATTGGCATCCATGCCCGGAAGAGATGAACGATGCAATCCGCCCGGTCGCATCAAAAGCTACGCGAATAAAAAGATCCAGGGGGCGAAACGGATTTGGCAGCGGTCGCTCAAGTTAACGCTTGCGAATCAAATTGTCACTGGTGGTGTTCCGCAGTGTAGTTCGTCGCAGCAATCCTGTTGAGGCCAGTTCACTGGCTTACTTAGTGACTCAAACTGCAACGCAGCTCCGGCGAAATTGAACAGCGGCTAGTCGCGTCCCTGGGGGACACGGTAAAATGCTTGGTATACGCAAATGCCTGCCTGCTGTTCATCGGTAAATGCTGCGCGCTGCAAAAATCACGAAGCCGCTGAGATTCTTGAGGGAGAATTTTTTTTACTACTGTACTTGGCGGCCGCGGGAATCTAGCTACACTCCTTTTCGATGAAATTCTGAACACGAATTTCATCAAATGTGCCTTAGCGGCATGCAGGTTGCGGTCGTGAGGAAACCTGATCCCAGTGATGGGACAAGAGATTCATCCTGAATTCACAACTTGGGTTCATTCGAGCACAGCGAACGGCTGTGCTCGGTTTCCATCCCGTGCTCGGGGGTTCCGGGCAGTGCTCGTCCATTTCATACGGAGATGTTAGTCTGTTCTCCTGATTTCTTTATTTGCGAGCATTATCTTGATTTCGGCATCGTCTGTTCTAGCAGACGATGCCGTTTTTCGTTCCGGGCCAGCGATTGGTCTGAGTTTCCATTCCCGTCTGGTGCGAAGTCGCATCACCTCGTCTCCACGCTTTTTCAATGGATGACTGTCAAATCACGGGGTTGGCACGAGCACCGTTCGTCGCAATCAGTACGTTATTTAGTACTCGCCCGTTGGCCAGTTTCTTTGAGGAACACAGATTCTGTTTCTCTGCAGGGTGACCTCAGTTCCAAGACTAAAAGCCCCTAGTCGGAATTGTCACTCTGAATGACGGTGCCTTTTGTTCATTCGTCGACCTGAACAAGCCTTAACGTTTTGAACTCGCGGGGTTCGTTGATTAAAATGGCGGCTGCGCAACCGACCTTCGGAGATCGTTGGCAGCGGCTGTTCTTGCAGCTTCCCCACACATGCAGAAGAGACTCTTTGATGTCTTCCACCAATCGCCGCAGTTTCCTTAAGGCCGCCAGCCTGGCCAGTCTTGCGTCTGCTGTTTCTCCTTACTGGTTTGCCCCAAGCTCCATGGCAGCGGCTTTTCGCAGCCCGAATGAGCGACCTATTTTGGGATGTATTGGCACCGGAGATCGTTGGAACGGTGTCGGTCCGGCGGCCATGAATTTTGCGGACTGTGCGGCAGTTTGTGACGTGGACGTGGCGCATGTCGAAAAAGGCAAAGCGAAGGCTCTGGAACTGCAAAGCAAGCCGGGTGCTGAGCGGACCGTGGACATGTACGAGGACTATCGCAAGATTCTCGATCGACCTGACATTGATGTTGTGACGATCGTCACGCCTGATCACTGGCATTCCAAGATTGCCATCGAAGCCATGAAGGCCGGCAAAGATGTGTACTGCGAAAAGCCTCTGACTCTCACCATTGAAGAAGGCAAGCAGATTCGCAAAGTGCTGGAAGAAACTGGTCGCGTGTTTCAGGTGGGAACTCAGCAGCGCAGCGAAATGGACCTGAGATTTCTGCATGCGGTGGCATTGATTCGCGAAGGACGCATTGGAGAGCTCAAGACTGTCACTGTGGCCATCGGTGGTGCTCCGTCCAGCGGTCCAATTGATGTGGCCGACGTTCCATCCGGCCTGAACTGGGATATGTGGCTGGGTCAGGCTCCTGCGACGGAATATCGCTTCCGGAAAACGGACAGCAAGTATGGCAATTCACGATGTCACTATGAGTTCCGCTGGTGGTACGAGTATTCAGGCGGCAAGATGACAGACTGGGGCGCTCACCATGTTGATATTGCCGCATGGGCTTTCAATCTCGAGAACACCGGGCCAGTTAAAGTAGAGCCGGTGATGGCCGTTCATCCGGTAGCTTTCGAAAATGGCGTTCCGACCGATCCAACTCAGTACAACACTGCCACCAGTTTTCATGTGACAGCGACGTTTGCGAATGACGCCGTTCTTCATATACGTGACCGGGCCGATGAGCTGGGTTTTGAGAACGGGCTGATGCTGGAAGGAACCGAAGGTCGCATTTTCGTGAATCGCGGCAAGCTCACGGGAGCCGCCGTGGACAGCATGAAGGATACACCGCTGAAAGAGGAGACTCTGAAGCAGTTGTACAAAGGCAAACAGCCTGGCAATCACATGAAGAATTTCTTCGAGTGCATTGTGGATCGCACTCAGCCGATCAGCGACGTTCACAGTCATCATCGTGCGATGACGGTTTGCCATCTCGCCAATATTTCAATCAGACTGAATCGCACTCTGCAGTGGGATCCTGAAAAGGAGCAGATTGTGGGAGATCCGGATGCGGCCCTTTGGCAGGCACGTGAGCAGCGTAAAGGCTATGAAATACAGGTCTGACGTTTCTTTGTGTCTGCGTTTTTTGGCAGATTCTGGCCCTGACTGTGGCCACCTTTCTTACTCATCGCCTCGGAGCGTTTCATGGTAGAGTTCTTAGCTGAACAAGAACCCATGTTTGGTTTGACCTGCATCACGGACGTTTACGATCGAGATGACTTATTCGACTTTCTGGACAACGATCGCATCACAGAACTGTCACGACTTGGTGGCAATAAGGGTTTTGCGAGTCCTGAAAATGTGTTCCGTTCTACGGGTATTTCGGTTCGCCGAATCCTGCGGCCAGGAGTGACCTCTGCCGATGTCGCAGCCGCGATCTGCAGCCGACTGGAGCAGGAGTCCGGGCTGCAGCTCTCAGACTTCTCCGCAGTGATGCTTTGCCATTCGAATACTCATCCTCAAGCCTGTGTGGATCTTGCCGAAGCGATTTGTGAGCGAACGGGATTGCCTGGATCATTCGTCATGCCGTTTAACTTCGGCTGCAGCGGATTTTTGAAGCTGCTGCACGAGGCCGTACTGCACATGGCGGCAGACGATACCGTGACTCGAATTGCGCTTCTGAATATTGAAACGCCGGAAACATGGCATGACGCCTCGGACCGCCTTTTCTGCGGAATCGTCGGTGCGGGTGCGACGGCTGTTGTTCTGGAACGCGGCCACGGTATTCCGGTATCACATGTCTGCTCCGATGACTTTCGTGTGT
>QWOO01000220.1 GCA_003669615.1 Planctomycetota bacterium | reverse complement strand
TGGAAGACGGCGATATTGAAGAAGGCATCAACGCCGCCAATCGCATTGGCGACGACACGCTTCAAATGGAAGCTCAGGGTTACAAAGTTCCCGAGCGGTACACTCACGGAACATCTGCACAGCGTGCAAAATGGTTCCGAAAGGGACTCACGACAGGCAACTTTGAAGCCTGCGAGGAACTGTTCAAAGTCGCCTACGAACGGCTCTAAGAAATGCTCGGTCGTGCGTGCATCGCGAATGGAAGAACGCTAAGTTTGCTCAGTAGTTGTCGGAAGCCACGTCAGCGTTAAATCGAATGGGTTCCAGTTTCAGACGCAGGCGGCACTCGTCCAGCAGAGCCTGAGTCACGCTGGCACCAATTCGCGTAACGCCGATTTCTCGGCATTCCAGCAGGGCTTCCATATCGCGCACTCCGCCAGCGGCTTTGACTTGAACATTGGGTCCGGCGTGTTTTCGCATCAGACGCAGATCATTCATGGTAGCGCCGCCTGTGCCGTAGCCAGTCGAAGTTTTGACCCAGTCAGCCTTCAGTTCGGTGCAGATCTCACACAACTGGATCTTGTGATGGTCTTCGAGATAGCAGTTCTCGAAGATCACCTTCACTTTTTCTCCGGCGGCATGAGTCAGCTCAATCACGGCTTTCAGATCGGCCTTCACGTAATCCCAGTCGCCGCTCAGAACACGGCTGATGTTGCAAACCAGATCCAGTTCTTCTCCGCCATCGGCAAGAGCCTGCTGAGCTTCGGCCATTTTAGTCGATGTGCAATGGCCGCCGTGAGGAAAACCAATCACGGTGCTCGCACGAACTTCGGAGCCGCGCAGGATATCCGCGCAGCGTTTCAGGTAGTGAGGCTGAATGCAAACGCTGCCTGTCTGGTAGACGAGTGCCATTCGACAACCGATTTCAAAGTCCTCAAATGTCAGTGTGGGCTTCAGCAGCGAATGATCGATCATGCGAGAAACGTCTTCGTAGGAATAGTCCATAGCTGACAGCCTTTGAAAGAGATCTGAAGAGTGGAGGGACATCCGTCGCCACAGAGAATCACTGGCGATGAACTCACGGTGACCAACGCCACGATGGAAACTGAATTGCGCCTTGCATCTGCGACGGGAAGCCGGCAGACTCTGTGAAACGAATGAGCATGATTCGGAGTAGTGTCGATGATTCCTGAAGTGCGATCAAGACGTGACCTGCTGGCGCAGGCCTCAAATGGTTTTGGCCTGCTTGCGCTCGCCGGATTAATGGCCGAAACGCGTGCCGACAATATCGTAAGCACCGTTCCCGCCCATGGTAAACCGCGGGCCAAACACGTGATCCTGTGCTTTATGGACGGTGGGCCGAGTCATGTGGACACATTTGACCACAAGCCGGAGCTGACACGGCAGCAGGGAAAGCCCATTGGTGATTCGCAGGTTTCCAAATTGTCGCAAAGCAGTGCGGGGCGAGTTTGGTTCGGAAGTCCATGGAAGTTTTCGCAACGAGGACAGAGCGGTTTGTGGGTCAGTGATCTGCTTCCGCATACGGCAAAACTCGCGGATGAGCTTTGTGTTGTTCGATCGCTTGTAGGACGACAGCCGCTGCATGGTCAGCAGAATTTGTTGCTGCACACCGGTCGAGTCACCGGTCAGGCTCCCAGCTTTGGGTCGTGGGTGACCTACGGTTTAGGCACTGAGAATAAAAATCTTCCCGGTTATGTTTTGCTGAACAATGACTGGATCCCAAACGGCGGTTACGAGAACTTCTCGAGCGCATTTTTGCCAGCGACAAGTTCAGCCACTTTGCTTCGCGCGAAGGGCGCGGCAGTGGACAATATTCAGCCGACTGATGCAATGGACAAGCAGCGTCGAAAGTTGAAGCTGCTGCGAGATCAGGATCAGAACTTTGCTGCGGACACTCCGGAACGGCAGTTGATCGATTCGGCTATTCGAAATTATGAGACGGCATTTCAGATGCAGTCGGCGGTCCCTGCAATTGCCGATGTCTCGGCCGAAAGTGAAGCAACGCAGCGAATGTATGGGCTGGACAGCACCAATGATTATCAGAAGTATTATGCACTGCAATGTTTGAGAGCTCGTCGGCTTGTAGAAGCGGGCGTACGATTCATTGAGATCACCTGTCCGTTGACACACGCCAACAATTCTCCGTGGGATCAGCATGGCCAACTGAAACTGCACCATGCAGAAAACGCCATGATCACCGATCAGTCTGTGGCGGCGTTGATCTTCGATTTGAAACAGCGCGGGTTGCTGGAAGACACGATCGTGATCTGGGCCGGCGAGATGGGAAGAACGCCGCACACTCCGGCCATTTCCGAAACCGCCGGACGCGATCATCATGTGAACGGCTACAGTATTTTCCTGGCGGGCGGTGGTTTCAAAACTGGCGTGGCTTACGGACAGACAGATGAGTTTGGGAACTCCGTGACTGAAAATCCTCTCACCATTCACGACATCCACGCAACCGTATTGAATCAACTGGGGATCAATCACACGCAGCTGACATTCCGCTTTGGCGGCCGCGATGTCAGCCTGACGGACGTTCACGGGCATGTTGTGAACGAGATTCTGGGTTAGATAACAACGATCCGGGGGCGTGGATACTGGCCGCCCGTTCTGTTGATTCTGCTGCGGATCAATTCACAATCGAATTGGCCGCGTGTATCATCTTTTGCTGTGAAATGAACCGTGTTCCGCTGGCAAAGACGGCTGTGCAACCTGCGTTGCGACTTACCGGAGACTCTTCCGCGGGCTGGTTCTGTGCCCCATTCTTATTACTGCAGCTCTATCTGCCACCACCTGAAGGAGTTTCCTGATGTCGACGTCATCCGTTGAGCGAGCGACCGAGATCGCTCCGGCTGTTGCCAAATTTCTGGCAATGCCTCTGCACAAGTCATTTATCGGAGGTCGCTGGGTTGAAGCCGCTGATGGCCAGACTTTCGACGTCCTTGATCCAGGTTCCAGCGAGAAGATTGCGACCGTCACCAGTCTGAAGAAGGCAGATGTCGACAAGGCTGTAGACGTCGCTGTGGACGCATTTCACAATGGCAGCTGGGCAAAGATGCAGGTGGCTGAACGAGCCGCATGTCTGCACCGAATTGCCGACGCGGTCGAAGCACGCAAGGCGGAATTTGCCCAGGTCGAGTCCATCGACTGCGGCAAAATTTACAGCCAGGCGCTGGGCGACGTACAGAATTTCATCGATACCTTCCGCTACTTTGCCGACCTGTCTCAGGCGGTTAATTATCGCCAGGTAATCGCAGTCAAGAATCATGAAGCCTGGGTTTCTCGCAAGCCATGGGGCGCGTGTGGATTCATCATTCCCTGGAACTTCCCATTCCTGCTCGCCGGCTGGGGCCTCGCGCCAGCACTCGCGGCTGGCAACACCTGCGTGCTGAAGCCGGCAGAAGACACACCTCTGTCCGCTTTGTATCTGTGCCATGTGATTCAGGAACTTGAGCTGCTTCCGAACGGCGTTCTGAACGTCGTCACTGGATTCGGTTCGACTGCCGGTGCTGCCGTGTCGCAGAATCCGAAGTTCCGTCGCATGAGCTTCACCGGTTCGCCGGAAGTCGGCCGCATGGTCGCCGAAGCCTGCGGTCGAAACTTGATCCCGGTCAAGTGCGAGCTGGGCGGCAAGGGCGCGGCAGTGATCTTCAATGACGTGGACATTCAGGAAACGGCCGACAAGCTGGTTCAGGCAATTACATTCCACAGCGGCCAGGTCTGCTGCGATGCAACTCGCTGGTTGATTCAGCGAGACATCTATGACGACCTTGTCGAGGAATGTATCACTCGCATGAAGTCGGTCCAGGTGGGCTACCAGATGGACAGCCAGGCTCAGATGGGTCCTCTGGTCAGCAGCAAGCAGCGTGCACGGGTACTCGATTATCTTCAGAAGGGTGTCGCTGATGGAGCGGATCTGATTCTGGAAGGTGGAGAAGCTCAGATCCCCGGCAAGAAGGGTTTCTATGTGAAGCCGGCCCTGTTGGCGGGTTCGCTCAATAACGTGGCCGCTCGGGAAGAAATCTTTGGACCAGTGGCGTTCATTGCACCGTTCTCCACAGAAGAAGAAGGCATTCGTCTTGCCAACGATACCGACTACGGTTTGGGCAACAGCGTGTGGTCAAAAGACCTGCAGCGATGTGCGCGAGTGGCCGAAGCTTTCGTTGCCGGCAACGGCTGGATCAACGCACACAATGTGATTGTGCATGGCGTGCCATACGGCGGCGTTGGCAAGAGCGGAATGGGCGGCGGCGTCGTCAGCCCTGATACTCTGAACGACTATCTGCGTCCGATTTCCGTTGTTCGTCCTCTGTAAATTTCTTCGGTGTGAATTCACTACGAGGAAGATCTGACATCAAACGGCACTCTCTCACGAGAGTGCCGTTTTTTTACGCCTGGGGAAGAAGTGCGGCTCAGGGGCGACAACTCAGGGTTGCGGCTCACTCGCTGGCGCTTCGAGCTTGTAGGGTTGAGTATCAAAAGCTCTGATTCGGAAGACGGCGAAAAGTGCGGCGCCCATCATGAGCGACAGAATGATCAATCCGAGGCCAGTCAGGACGGTTGCGGATGCTGCTTCGGGCAGGCTGCTGATTTCTCTGGAATTTCGATCCGGATCAAAAATGGCCTCACTGATACCCATTGCCATTATGCCAATCATAATGTGGGCAAAGGGAATCAACTGACTGAGGGCTGTGATACCGGAACCGACGATCAAACGCCACATCAGGCCCACTCGCTGCAGACAGCAGAATACACCTGCAAAGTACACTGCCAAAATGCCAAGCGGCAGACCGACGATTGCGCGAGGATCGCTGACGGCCGATTCGCCCAGCATGACTGGTACAGGCAGATTGAATAACACTGCCAATAACCACGCCACGTGCAGATTCATCCGCGAGCGGACGAATCCTGACGTTTCCGGGGCAGACTGAAGGCTTTCCGCAACGGCTGGCGCTGCGTAGGGATTTTCGTCAGATTCTGTTGTCATGGCAGGTCCGGAGACTGCTGTCAGCGTGGATGGGATAGACGGGCTCTGACGAGTTCCGGGAGGTACTTCATAGGAACCGATCCGTGATCCAGTACGGCTTCATGAAATCGACCGAGCTCAAATTTGTCTCCCTGTTCACGCTGAATCTGCTGTCGCAGACGATAATGAGCCATGCGTCCCGTGAAGTAGGTGCTGAGCTGTGTCGAACTTTGCTTGGCACGAATAATCTTCAGCTTCACTTCGCCTTCTGACTGATACGCTTCTTCCGTCAGAAACCGGAATGCTTCTTCGTCAGATAAATCCAGACAATGCATTTTGTGATCAAGAATCGCGTTCGCGACAGCTCGCAGATAAAACTTAAGCTGATTCAAACGCAAAGGCAGACTGCCATCGCCATATCCCTGATCGAGCATCATCTGTTCGGTGTAAACGGCCCAGCCTTCGATGAAGACGCCGGACTGCAGCACCTTGCGGATCAGCGATGGATTCCGATTGGAATACTCCAACTGCACGTAATGACCTGGGTAAGCTTCGTGAATCGTCAGCACCTGCAACATGTGCTGATTGTACTCTTCCAGAAAACTGCGAACTCGATCGGCACCCCAATCTTCCGGCGGCGGGCTGACGGCATAAG